>JANYAB010000628.1 GCA_025355225.1 Bacteroidota bacterium | reverse complement strand
AAAAAGGTCAACCTTGTCCCCAGCTTTAAATCCGGCGTTTTGCATATCCTTTTCGTTCATGAATATCACGCGTCGCTCATTATGGATGCCTCTGTAACGATCTTCAAGCCCATAGATAGTTGTGTTAAATTGATCGTGACTACGGATGGACGCCATCATATATTCATCGTCAGCGATTTTATTATCGGGTAGCTTTGTAACAGAAAACGCAGCTTTATCACCATATTTCTCTGTTTTGAATTTACCTTCGCGCGGGCCATTCGGCAGATAAAAACCACCTGGCTGACGGATCTTTCTATTATAGTCCTCACAGCCCGGGATAACTTTTGCAATTATCTGCCTGATCTTATCATAATCAGACCCGTATTTATCCCAATCAATTACAGTTCGGCTGCCAAGTGTCTCTTTTGCCAACCTGCATACTATTTGAGTTTCACTCAGGAACTGATCGGATATCGGTTTTAAAACACCTTTTGATTGTTGCACCACTCCCATCGAGTTTTCGCAGCTGACTATTTGTTCAACACCATTAATTATATCCTTATCGCTTCGCGCGTAACAGGGTAAAATAAGCGCCTCTTTACCATGCACAAGATGGCTGCGATTGAGTTTGGTAGATACATGTACCGTCATATCCATCTTCCTTATAGCATCAGCAGTATAATTGGTATCCGGCGTAGCCGAAAGAAAATTGCCACCCATAGCAAAGAAAAATTTTAGGTTACCCTCGTGCATAGCCTTGATAGTTTCAACGGTATCATATCCTTTTTCTTTTGGGGGATCAAAGCCGAAAACTTCCTTTAGTTTCCCGCGTTCAGCATCCTTTAGCTTTTCCCATATCAGCATGGTACGGTTGCCCTGCACATTGCTATGGCCACGAACCGGACATAAACCGGCGCCGGGTTTGCCAATACTCCCTTTTAGTAAAACAAGATTAGCTATCTCCTTTATGGTATCCACTCCATTTAAGTGTTGTGTGATACCCATGGCCCAGCAAACAATGATCCTTTGTTTTTTTTTAAGCATCCCGGCAGCTTCCTGCACCTGCTCAACCGGTACCCCTGCAGCTTCGCATAGCTCATTGACATCCTGTTTTTCAAGATGCTCAACCAGTTCGCCATAGCCCACAGTATTACTTTTTATGAATTCCTGGTCGAATACTTTTCCCGGTTTTTCTTTTTCGGCATCAAGAAGCAGTTTTTCTATAGCCTTAATTAAAGCCAGATCACCGTTTATATTTACTTGTAAGTATAAGTCGGCAAGCTTAGTGCCGATACCCAAAAAACCCTTCACGGTTTGCGGGTCCTTAAAGGCAGTAAGCCCGGCTTCATGTAATGGGTTGATAGCAATAATTTTCGATCCGTTCCTTTTTGCTTTTTCAAGAGCGGTAAGCATTCGGGGATGATTGGTACCCGGATTTTGCCCCATGATGATGACCACATCGGTATCATAAAAATCATTCAATGTTACCGTTCCCTTACCTATCCCAATCACTTCGTTAAGCGCTGTTCCACTTGATTCATGGCACATATTGGAACAATCGGGCATATTATTGGTGCCGAATTCGCGCACAAATAACTGGTACATAAATGAGGCCTCATTACTGGTACGACCCGAAGTATAAAATGCAGCTTCGTTTGGCGATGAAAGACTATTCAAACTGCCTGCTATCTTTTTAAATGCATCCTCCCAGCTAATTGGCTGGTAATGTGTCCCTCCTATTGGCAAATATACCGGCTGAGCTATCCTGCCCTTTTTGCCTATTTCGTAATCATTCAGTTTTGCCAACTCAGCTATCGGATTTGCAGCAAAGAATTCGCGTGTTAATTTTTTTGTCGTGGCCTCCTCTGCCAAAGCTTTTGCGCCATTCTCGCAATATTCAGCAATCGGTGAACGGTCATCATCAGGGTCCGGCCAGGCACAGCTTGAGCAATCGAAACCGCCTTTCTGGTTCATTTTAAGCGAAGCTCCCAATCCGCGTAATACACCGGCTTCTTCAGCTATATCCTTTAAAGCTTCGTATACCGCAGGTATACCAGCAGCCCATTCTTTGGGTTCGGTTACTTTCAGATCGAGTAATTCCTCAGGGTTCTCAGCTGCCGGCTGGTCTGTTTTCTTACTCATTATCTTTTTTTTTGCTAAGGGGGTTTGGATAATTATCACTTTGATCTTCTGCCACATTGTCGAGGCAGGTAAAATCTTTTTCAACCAATAGATGCAGGTTTCCTGATGCACCCTCAAAACCTACGCGATCGGTATTTATTAACTCGGCAATCATACTTTCCGGAATCAACAGTTCAATCCGGCTCCCTTCAAAAAAAACATTCAAACCAACACTGCCGGACTTTTGAATAGCATAAACCAGCACCTGGTTACCGAAATCTGTCTGGTCCTCCAGGTGGCCTTCTTCGGATAAAACGTTCATATCCTTACGGGTTAACCTATAGCGCAATGAATTGCCTTTAATACGTATCTTCATATTTTGACAATAGTATCCGTTGTGAAGCAGTATATATATTAAAACGCCTGTGGTTTAAAAATCCAATCAGCGTTATATTAAATTCTTCGGCTAACTCCACCGCAAGACTTGACGGCGCCCCTACAGCAGCTATAATATTAATACCCGCCATTGCCGCCTTTTGTACAAGCTCGAAACTTGCCCTGCCGCTTAGCAATAAAATGTGCTTATTTAGAGGCAGCAGATCGAGGTTTAAAGCCGCTCCGATCAACTTATCTAATGCATTATGCCTGCCTACATCCTCCCGCAACAGTATCAATTCACCGGCAGAACTAAATAAGGCCGAAGCATGTAGTCCGCCGGTATCTAAAAAAACATGTTGATGATTGCTTAATATTTGTGGCAATTGCTGCAGCAGGTCAGCCGAAACAAAATTGCCCTTCTGCCCATCACTTTTGAAAGTACTTACTGTCCTAATAGCATCGATGGAGCCCTTGCCGCAAACCCCGCAGCTTGATGTGGTGTAAAAGTTGCGTTCCATGTTTTTCAGGTACGGAACGGCATCCTCGCCCATGCTAACCTGAATCACGTTTTCTTTATCTTCATTGCAGGCTATAAGGCAATGTTCAATTGTGGAAATATCCTTTGGCTGTTGAATAATACCTTCTGTAAATAAAAAACCCAGAGCAAGTTCTGCATCATTGCCGGGTGTGCGCATGGTAACCGAAACATTGTGTACCTTTCTTTGGCTAACCGGACCGTATTCCAGCCTGATCTCGAGTGGTTCTTCAATAGCAAGCGCATCGATGATGTTTGCACTTTCATTTTCTGTTACTTTAATAACCGGTAATCGGGAAATGGCATTTGGAGGCATACTCAAATATACATTGAATTAGTCAAAACGGATTATTCATTCACTTAACTAACCAAACGCTTGATGTCACAAATGGTTTAAACTAAAATGGCCTCCGTGTTATGGGAAGCCATTTTTGAATAGAGAGTTAAGAATTAAGGCTCAGGAAATATTTGACAGAGCCATCTTATTTCTTAACTCTTTATTCTTATATCCCAACTCTTATGTCTATATAATCTTTGTATCGACCAATACCTGGTTCATATTACGAACTGCATCAGCGCTTTTGTTGAATTCAGCTTGCTCTGCATCACTTAATTTAAACTCATAGATTTTTTCCCAGCCATTTTTTCCTAATGTAACCGGTACAACCAATGATATATCCTTCTGGCCATACTCGCCATCCAAAGCAACGCCGCAACTGATCAATTTTTTCTCATCGCGAACAATGCTTTCAACCATCACTGCAGTTCCTGCACCTGGTGCGTACCATGCTGATGTGCCAATCAGTTTGGTAAGGGTGGCGCCTCCAACCATAGTAGCAGCAACCACTTTGTCTTGTTGTTCCTTACTTAGCAATTGCGTTACCGGAATGCTGTTCCAGGTAGCATAGTTTATTAAAGGGATCATAGTAGTATCTCCATGGCCTCCTATAACAATCGCATTCAGGTCCGCCGGGGAACATCCTAATTCCTGGCTTAAATAATATTTGAACCTTGATGAATCTAAAGCACCGCCCATGCCAATGATACGATTTTTAGGCAAGCCAGAAGTTTTAAAGGTCAGGTAATTCATGGTATCCATTGGGTTGGATACAACAATAATAATGGTATTTGGAGAATATTTTAAAATGCTCTCGGTAACGCTTTTAACAATACCGGCATTGGTGCCTATCAGTTCCTCGCGCGTCATTCCCGGCTTACGCGGCAATCCGGAGGTGATTATCACTACACCAGAATCTGCTGTGCTTGCATAATCATTAGTAACGCCCTTAATTTTGGTATCGAAACCTAATAATGCAGCGGTTTGCATCATATCAATTGCCTTGCCTTCAGCAAAACCTTCCCTGATGTCTAATAAAATAAGTTCTTCGGCTAATTCTTTTCTTGCGATGTTATCAGCGCAAGTAGCGCCAACAGCCCCGGCGCCTACAACTGTTATTTTCATAGTTATTTATTTATAGAATTATTGATTGGTTAATGCAAATGCTGAATTGATGTTCAATGGCAGAAATATGCATTGAGATGAAGATCAACAATATCTTCGATCTCTGACCAAAAATTTCAGGCAATTTTAAGCAAATTTTATAACAGGAGACTGAATTAATTTAAATTATAAACAGGATGAATGAAAGAAAGCATTTTTTTCAATTTTCATTTTTTAGACCCGGATATATGGCCTGTTTTTAATAATTTATTAAAAAATGACATCAAAAATTGATAAAAATCTATATTGAATCAGCATTAAATGACATATATCTTATATATAGCTCGTTTTTAAAAAAAAACAAGGACGGTTTGCCAATAAATTGCTTATTTGATTAAATTTTATCCATTTGGATAATTAAAATATATATTTTTAAAAAAAATTCTAATTTTTTGTTGTAATTATGATGAGATTTGTAAAAAATATTTAAATTCGCCTCGATAATTGAACTATATTATAAAACTATTAATGAATCCAAATTCCAAAAACAACTAAACAATGGCAAAACTAGAGTACATTTGGCTTGATGGCTACAAACCAACACAAAGCCTTCGCAGCAAAACAAAAATTGAAGGGGATTTTAGCGGTAAATTAGAAGATTGCCCTTTGTGGAGCTTTGATGGTTCTTCAACCGAACAAGCGCCGGGAGGCTCTTCTGACTGCGTTTTAAAACCTGTTTTTATTTGCGTTGATCCCCAGAGAAAAGATGCTTATTTGGTAATGTGCGAAGTGCTTGATTCTACAGGCGCACCACATGAATCCAATGGCCGTGCTTTAATTGAAGATGATGATAACGATTTTTGGTTTGGATTTGAACAAGAATATTTTTTGTGGGATCCTGAAACCAACAAGCCATTAGGCTTTCCAGCCGGTGGTTACCCTGGTCCGCAAGGCCCATATTATTGCTCGGTAGGTGCTAAAAATGCTTACGGCAGAGATATTGTTGAGGAACACCTTGACGCTTGCTTAGATGCAGGTTTAAATGTTGAAGGTATCAACGCTGAAGTAGCAGCAGGTCAGTGGGAATTCCAGATATTCGCCAAAGGAGCCAAAGAGGCCGGTGACCAGATATGGGTAGCACGTTATTTGTTAGAAAGAATTGGCGAAAGCTATGATGTTTCTATCAACTGGCATTGTAAACCGTTGGGTGCGCTTGACTGGAACGGTTCTGGTATGCATGCCAACTTCTCGAACTCTGTTTTAAGAACATGTGGAAGCAAAGAAACGTATGATAAAATATGTGAAGCATTCCGCCCTGTTATCAAAGAACATATTGCTGTATATGGCGCTGACAACGATCTGCGTTTAACAGGCAAGCATGAAACTGCTTCAATAAACGATTATAGCTATGGCGTTTCTGACCGTGGCGCTTCTATCCGTATACCATTATATACAGTACAAAAAGGTTGGAAAGGTTACCTTGAGGATCGTCGCCCTAACTCGGCTGCTGATCCATATAAAGTAGCTGCCCGTATCATTAAAACTGTAAAATCGGTAAAAGTATAATTGCCCTTAATTAATTTAGCATACCTCACGGGATTGATTTCCGTGAGGTTTTTTATTTTCTATACTTGCCATTTTCAATTAGTGCTAACCCCGTAGTCGGCAGATTGTATATATAAACCCAGCAAACAATCAATCCTCGCTCGGTTTCCACTTCCGCTGTAGTCCGCACAAACTCGTTAGGTTGCTGTTGTTCTGTACCAAAACCTTCATAATCGTCAATTACCGGGAATACTTTTTCAGGGTCATTAAAATGAAGAATATCACCATAGACGTAATCATCGCCTTCAGAGTTCAAAACGGCTGCAGGATATTCGCCGGCATCATATAATTTGCCTCTCATTTTCCCCCGCAAGTAAAAACCACTGTTATTTTTTAAAAAAATAGCGAATTCGTTATCTCCGCTAAGTAATGTTCCGTATACAAAAAGGAGATTATTCATTGTTTCTATCCCAAATTGGCTTTTTATTTCTTAAATTTAGGTTGCTGAAACTAAAAACTTAAAGCACATACAAATGTACTTACTCATTCAATAAATCAGTCATATTCCCTAACTTGGCCAGATTTCTTTCGTATTAGTTATTATGGATAAACAACAGATCATATCCTACCTAAAGGAAAATGATGTACATAAAATAAAATTCGCCTTTGCAGATATTGATGGCATTCTACGCGGCAAAATCATCAGCAATGAAAAATTTATAGATGGTTTGCAGGACGGATACGGTTTTTGCGATGTGGTTTTTGGATGGGATAGCAGCGATGCATGTTATGATAACGTGAAATTGACCGGGTGGCACACCGGCTACCCCGATCAACCTTGCCGAATCGATCTATCCACCTTCAGAACCATTCCATGGCAAGAAAATATCCCCTTCTTTATTGCCGATTTTAGTAATCCAGATGAGAGCACTTTGCCTGCCTGTTCACGCAGTTTGTTAAAACACATTGCCAAACAGTGTGAGGAGATGGGTTTTCATCCCGAATTTGCACAGGAATTTGAGTGGTTCAATTTCAGGGAAACACCTCAATCACTCCAGGAAAAAAGCTTTACAAAAATACAGCCGCTTACACCCGGTATGTTTGGATATTCCATTTTACGTACTTCGCAAAACGACGATTTTTATTATGACCTGTTTAACCTACTCGAGCGGTTCAATGTTCCGCTGGAGGGATTGCACACCGAAACGGGCCCCGGCGTATATGAAGCCGCTATAAGTCGCGATCAGGTAATGAATGCAGCCGATAAGGCTGTTTTATTTAAGACAGCAGTCAAAGAAATTGCGTACAAACATGGCATTATGGCATCATTTATGGCCAAGTGGAATGAAAATCTGCCTGGCTGCAGCGGGCATATCCATCAAAGTTTGTGGAACAAGGATCACTCACAAAACCTATTCTACAGCGCTGATGATGAAAACAACATGAGCGATCTGCTAAAGCACTACCTGGCCGGTCAATTGTTCTTCTTGCCACATATATTACCAATGTATGCGCCAACCATCAATAGCTATAAACGATTGGTCGAAGGTGCATGGGCGCCAACGACTATTACATGGGGGCTCGACAACCGCACCACCGCATTAAGAGTATTACATGTCTCGGAAAAATACACCCGTTTAGAAACACGTATACCGGGTTCTGACAGCAATCCATACCTGGCGATGGCTGCTGCACTTGCGTCCGGATTATATGGCATAAAAAACAAATTGCCGCTAACTATTTCCCCTACAGTTGGCAATGGTTACCAGGATAAAACCAACGGCGTACTGTCGCCTAACCTGTATGAGGCCACAATGGCTATGAAAGCCTCATCAGTTGCAACAGAGTTGTTTGGCGATGGCTTTGTTGAACATTTCACCCAAACACGTTTATGGGAATGCCGGCAATTTGCCAAAAGTGTTACCGACTGGGAATTGAAAAGGTATTTTGAGATAATATAAGCCTATTAACCTTAACCACAGAGTGCACAGAGAAATCGCACGAAGAAACACAGAGGAATTGATGATAGAAAATGAGATTTCGGGCTATATTATTGGGGCGGCTATTGAGGTTCACAAAGTTTTGGGACCAGGGTTACTTGAAAGTGCCTACAAAGAATGTTTATTTTACAAATTATTTCAATCAGGCTTATACGTCGAAAAGGAAAAACCAATGCCGCTTATTTTCGAGGAAATTAAGCTCGATTGCGGCGGTTATAGGATTGATTTATTAGTAGAAAATAAAGTAGTTATTGAAATTAAAAGTGTTGAAGCGCTGAATGATGTCCATTTGGCACAAACTTTAACTTACATGAAATTAGGAAATTACAAGTTAGGATTACTTATTAATTTCAATGTAGTAAAAGTAAAGGATGGCATAAAAAGAGTTATTAATGGCGCTCTGTGATTCTCTGTGTTACTATCTTTGTGCCTTTTGTGGTTAATTGAATACAATATGAACTACCCTTTTATAATAAAAAAAGCCTGGGAAGGCTATGATGCTTCGAAAACCATTCGGGAGATAGAGGATATCAGCGCGATGGTTTCTACTAATCATGTATTCCGCGTTACATTTGATGACGACGATATCGTCATCGCCAAGCTATCCTATTTCGGGAAATACGAACATTTCAAAGAAGATCACCGCATTATACACAGCCTGTGCAATAACTTGTTGTACCCTTTTGAAAATGTTTTATCTAAATCATTGCTTAAGAATAACCGGGTTTACATTTACCATCATCGACGCGGCAAAAGTGATGCCTGGGTAGTGTTTTACAACCCTACCCGAATAGCCGAACGGATGCCCCGCCGCCTGGATGAACACCACATCCGCAAACTTGGCCAGCAAATCGGCAAATTTCATAAAGCATGCTCAAGGGTTAAAAACGTGCTTCCAAAATCGTCCAAAACGTTGCGTACCGATATTTATACATTGATGCAGCAACTGGAACACGATGAAAAGCAGTTTGGTACTGCCATGCAGGTCGATTTTCTAAAATACCATTGTGATCTCTTCCTTAAAAACCGCTCGAAATACAATATGAGTTCATTTGAGATCATACCTGTGTTTATTGACTGGAACATCGGTAATTTCTCTGTTAATAGTAAATTGGAGCTTTACTCAAGATGGGACTATGATTGGTTCAGGATGAGTTACCGGATTTTAGATTTCTATTTCTTAAGTCGTGTTGTGTCAGATATAGGCGACCGTACTGTATTCAGCTATGGTATTAACACACTGATGGAAGACCGTTTTATTCTCTTTTTACAGGAATATCATAAAGTTAACCCACTAACTGCCAACGAAATTCGCTTCCTGAAAGAGGCTTATCGCTTTTTTATATTAAATTACGTCATTAAGGATGGCAAGTATTTCTTTAATGAGCAATACGCCAAAAAATTACAGGCCGAGGCCTTTGATATTTACCTGCCGTCGGTTGACCGCGATTTTGATGCTGAAAAGATTATTGATGCATTGAAATTGGAAAAGAAAACTGTGCTTTATTAACAACATATAAATTAGCTTATTCCAAATGCGGCGTATAGAAAATTTTCGATCTATTATTGACAAATATAAAGTGGTCTTTTTTGACGCTTTCGGGGTAATTAAAAACTATTCAGGATTAGTGCCGGGTATTGAAAAAACCTTTGCCTACCTCGAAAGCGAGAAAAAGGAATATTATATTGTCACCAACGATGCTTCAAGGAGCCCGGTGCAATTAGCAGAGTCGTATCATAAAATGGGTTTACCTGCAATAACCCAGGACCGTATCGTGTCATCAGGAATGCTCACCAAAGAATACCTCGACCTTAAAGTTCAGGATGGCATTGTAGCTTATCTTGGCACTTTAGATTCAGCGCATTATATTGAAAGATCAGGCTTGCACACCCTGCCCATGAGCGAGGTTAATGAAAGCAATTTTGATAAGGTAAGCGCCCTGATATTTTTGGATGACGAGGGTTTTAATTGGTGTGATGATTTGAATAAAGCGGTAAACTTAATGCGCAAAAAAACCATTCCCGCCATTGTAGCGAATACCGATCGCGCTTATCCCCTTTCGGCCACTAATGTATCAATTGCGATTGGTGGGATAGCAGCAATGGTGGAGAGTGTAGTAGGCAAACAGTTTATCAGGTTTGGCAAACCTGATTCGCAAATGTTTATGTTTGCTTATGACCTGATACGCGAGTACAGGCAAATAAGTAAAAGCGAAATTGTAATGGTTGGCGATACCCTAAACACAGATATTTTGGGTGGCAATAAATTTGGTTTGGATACCGTATTGGTATTAACAGGCAATACTTTGGAGAAAGACGTAGAAACGCGGATAACCGCATCTGGCATTATGCCTACTTATATCTGTGAATCTGCTGTGGTTGATCTTAGTGGTTTGGATTTCTGAATGTTGGGAAAATCCGATATAGATTTATGATATTTAGTCTGTCATCGTTAATTTGCAACCATGTCCCAATCTGATTTAGCTTTAGCCGAATGGACACCAATTAAAAAACAAGTATTTCGTTTTTTCTTCATTTTCTTTATACTTTATATCTTTCTCACTCCTAATGATATCGTTCCTTATTCCTATTTTTTTCATAGGTTCTATCTGCAACCATGCATCAATTTAATAGCCTGGCTTGCTAAAGATGTTGTACACATTGCAGGTCCTGCTACCAAATTTATTAATGGAACAACAGACACCGCTTTCGGCTATTTGACTATACTTTTTATTTTCTCTGTGGCGTTGATCGGTTCTGTAATATGGATGCTTGTTGACAGGCCGGCGCGTAACTATAATAGGTTATATTCTGCGCTTATCGTGATTTTAAGATACTATTTGGCTATCACATGGGTAGCATATGGTTCTATGAAGATCATACAACTTCAATTCCCGTCACTAACGCCGATTACGCTGCTTCAAACTTACGGCAATTCAACACCACGAGGTTTGGCGTGGACTTTTATGGGTTATTCAGCCGGATACAATTATTTCATCGGCTGCACGGAGTACATTATAGGCTTATTTTTATTTTTCCGGAAGACAAGTACATTGGGCAGCTTGCTTGCTTTTTGTGCCATAGCTAATATCATGGCTTTTAATTTTTGTTTTGATGTAGATGTAAAGCTGCTGTCAACGATGTTAATGGTTATGACTTTGTTTCTGCTCTCAAAATATAGGGTTAAGCTGATCAATTTCTTTTGGTTGAACAAAATTGCCTATTCCGAAGACATGCCGAGTTACAGCTTTAAAAAGAAATGGAAAAACACAACATTATTGATATTTAAGTTTGCTCTTATACTGTATGTTATATTCTTTGATTTGTACGGGGACATTGCGTTGGCAAAACAAAATGGCGCCAGTATCAATAAACCGCTATTATATGGCATTTATAACGTAAAAACATTTATCCGCAATAAGGATACTATAATTCCATTAACAACTGATACCGCTCGCTGGAACAAACTGATCGTTTCGTCAATTCCGGGAAGTGCGAGCGTAATGCTTATGAATGACAGCCTTAAATATTTTGTATTTGATCTGGATACTTCTAAAAAAAGAATCGTAATGCACAATGAAAAAGACAGTTTGGACAAATACACATTTAGTTACAATAAACCGAAAGCTGATATTCTGGTAATTCGCGGAAAATGGCACAATGATTCGCTGGAAATAAAACTTCAGAAATATGATCTTAACAAATTTTTATTAGTAAACCGGAGTTTTCGTTGGATAGTGGATCACCAGGTCAAGATCAAAAGATAAAATAAGATTAATTGATTATTTTTATTTTAATACTACATTTTTTATCAACTTAGCGCTCTCTGGACTTAACCTATCCAAAAGCGACTATATGTTATGAGAATTAGAAATCTGTTAATAATAATTGCGTTAGTTCTTCTATCTCATTTACCGTCTAACGCACAAAGCCGTTTGACAGCACAAAATATAAAATCCAAAGTATGGTCGGCAGAAAAAGCTAATGCCTGGTACGCCAGACACAAGTGGATAAACGGCGCAAACTTTATTCCCAGCACAGCTATCAACCAGTTGGAAATGTGGCAGGCAGACACGTTTGACCCGGCGACCATCGACCGCGAGCTGGGCTTTGCCGAAGGTATTGGTTTTAATACCATGCGTGTATTTCTGCACAGCATCGCCTGGAAGGAAGATCCCACCGGATTTAAACAGCGCATAAGCCGATATTTAGCCATTGCAGATAAGCATCATATACAAACCATATTTGTGTTTTTTGATGATTGCTGGAACCCAAACGCCAAACCCGGAAAACAACCCGAGCCTAAAACCGGGATACATAATTCTGGCTGGCTGCAGGACCCGGGCAACAGGATCACCGATGTTGCCGAAATGGGCATGCTTAAAAAATATGTTACAGATGTTTTAACTTCATTTAAACACGACCAGCGTATTCTGTTATGGGACCTGTTTAATGAGCCCGGTAACAGTGCAAAAAATGATGGTTCATACAAATTGTTAGCAAATATATTTTCATGGGGCCGAACTGTAAATCCCGATCAACCCCTTAGTGCGGGGATGTGGGACTGGAACCTCGAAAGGTTAAATACCTTTCAGCTAACAAGTTCAGATGTTATTACTTATCATGACTATGAAGCACCAGAGCTTCATAACCGGGTTGTACAGCTGTTAAAAGCAAGCGGCAGGCCGGTAATATGCACCGAATATATGGCGCGCCTGCGTAACAGCACTTTTGAAAACACCACGCCCACGCTAAAAAAGGAAAATGTTGGCGCAATTAATTGGGGTCTGGTTTCGGGTAAAACCAATACTATTTATGCCTGGGATACCCCGATGCCTAATGGCGGGGAACCTAATGTTTGGTTTCATGACGTTTTCAGAAAGGATGGCACACCATACAAACCAGATGAAGTAAACCTAATAAAACAATTAAACAACAAATAGAAATAAGCTTTTATGAAAACAAATTATAAAACATCAGCAATATGAATTTAAGGAATTTATCTTTGGGAGTTTTATCGGCTTGCCTTGCGGTGCTTGGAGCTTGTAATCAATCAACAAACAAAACAACTACAACAACTACAATGAAGGATAGTATAACCTATGGGCAGCTTCCCGCCGATTCGGCATTTGAAAAAACGATCGATGGCAAACAAACCCATTTATATGTATTAAAAAACAAAAACGGGATGCAGGCTGCTATTACCAATTATGGTGGTCGCCTTGTGAGTCTGCTGGTACCCGATAGCAGCGGCAAGATGATTGATGTATCGGTCGGGATTGGAAGTGTGGATGGGTACGTTAAGGCAACAGAACGTTATTACGGCGGAACGATAGGCCGATACGGAAACCGGATAGCAAAGGGTCATTTTTCTTTAGATGGCAAGCAATATACTTTGTTCATTAATAACGCTCCAAATACCCTGCACGGTGGCAAAAAAGGTTACCAGGATGTTGTTTGGGACGCCAAAAAGTTAAATGACCAGACCCTCGAGCTGACCTATCTCTCTAAGGATATGGAAGAGGGGTTCCCAGGAAATTTGCAGATAAAAGTAACTTATTCATTAACAGACGATAATGCATTTAAATGTAGTTACGAAGCCACTACCGATAAAACAACCATAGTGAACCTGACCAACCATGCTTACTTTAATTTGAATGGCGAAGGCAGCGGAACAATTTTGAACCACCTTGTACAATTTAACGCTGACAACTATACACCGGTTGATTCTACACTGATACCAACAGGAAAAATAGAAACGGTAAAAGGCACACCTTTCGATTTTACCAAACCCGCAACTATTGGAGCAAGGATTAATGATGTTAATGAGCAGCTTAAAAATGGCCATGGCTATGACCATAATTTTGTATTAAACAAGCATGACGGCACTCAACCCATTGCTACCGTGAAAGGTGATAAAAGCGGCATCGTAATGGAAATATACACCGAAGAGCCCGGCTTGCAGTTTTATAGCGGAAACTTTATGCAGGGAAAAAACATTATGAAATATGGTGATAAAGACGATTACCGGACAGCATTTGCCATGGAGACCCAGCATTACCCGGATTCGCCAAACAAGCCGCAATTTCCTTCAACCGTTCTAAAACCCGGCCAAACTTATAAAACACAATCGATCTATAAATTTAAGACGAAGTAGTCAGACCTTTTAAATGACATAAAAAAATCCTGCTGATAATGCATTGGCAGGATTTTTTATTATAAAACGACATTAAAAAAACATTCGGCCAATTTGTAATATTTACATTTACAATTCGTAATACGTTTTATTAAAATATTAAATAATTGTTAGTAGATAACCACGGCAGAAAAATCAACTATTTGCGCCTTGCGGTAACCGACCGGTGTAACCTGCGGTGTTTTTACTGCATGCCCGAAGACGGCCTGAACTGGCTTTCGCGTAAAGAACTGATGACTTACGAAGAAATGCTGCAAAGCTGTGCCCTGCTGGTAAAAATGGGTATCGAAAAAATACGCATTACCGGAGGGGAGCCTTTTGTCCGAAAGGATTTGATGAAATTGCTGAAGGCGCTTTCTGATCTTCAAGGATTAAGAGAATTGACAATAACCACCAATGGAGTGCTTACCGCGCCTTTTGTCCCTGAGCTAAAAAAAATAGGTATACATTCCATCAACTTAAGTTTAGACACGCTTGATGCCAATCGCTTTTTCACCATAACCCGTCGCGATGAATTTGGAAAGGTGATTGAAACATTGGAACAACTGCTAAAACACGATATCGAAGTAAAGATCAATGCAGTGGTTATGGACGGAAAGAATACGCAGGACATAATTCCATTGGTCGAATTAACTAAAGAGTTGCCTGTGAGCGTAAGATTTATTGAAGAAATGCCTTTCAATGGAGATGGCCACGTTTACACCGGCTTGCAATGGGATTACATCCGTATTTTAGATGAGATCAAAGACAAATACCCCTCGATAGAAAAATTAGCTGACCCCATCGGGTCCACATCCTATAATTATCATATACCCGGTCATAAAGGTAGTATAGGCATTATCGCTGCTTACTCGCGTACGTTTTGCGGCACTTGCAATCGTATCCGTATAACACCGCAAGGCGAATTAAAAACCTGTTTATATGATGGTGGCGTGCTAAACATCAAGGACCTGATGCGAAGCGGCATAAATGTTGATGATTTGCAGATCAAATTGCTTGATGCTTTTGGTCACCGGGCTAAAGATGGCTGGGAAGCTGAGCAAAATCGTAATGTGAATGCCCCCGCGCATGAATCGATGGCTACTATAGGCGGATAGGCACGTCTCGTCGACTTACCCTACTGCCCCAGAGGGGCTACCGCTTTGTAGCCCGTTTATAAAATATTTATTTTGCCCCATGGGGGCTACCCTGCGGAATTGGGTAGCTCCTGACGGAGCAACATATGTTTTGATTTTTTTTTCTACAAAGCGGTAGCCCCTCTGGGGCAAACTTATGTAAACTGGGCGAACTGGCTACCATAGCCCAATTGGGAGAATTTAAATTTAAAATAGAGCCAAAAAACAATGATAACGGTTGAACAGGCAGAACAACTTATTCAAGGCCAGGTTAAAGATTTTGGTACAGAAAGCATTCCCTTCGAATCAGCTTTAGGGCAGGTTCTGGCTGAAGATATTACTGCCGATCGCGACCTCCCTCCTTTTAACAGGGTAACTATGGATGGCATAGCTGTTAGCTATGAATCTATCGCCAGTGGTATAACAGCTTATCGAATAAAAGCAACTCAGGCTGCGGGCGACCAACCTATCGATATCGATAACTCCGATGAATGTATTGAGATCATGACCGGCGCCTCATTACCCGATTCGGTGGATACGGTTATCCGGTATGAAGATATCGAAATCAAAGACAAAAAAGCAACAATCCTGATATCAGGTATTCAAAAAGGCCAGAACCTGCATTTTAAAGGTGCAGATAAAAAGAAAAACGAAGTAGTAGCACCTAAAGGGCAACGAATTACCCCCGCAATAATCAGTATTGCTGCATCGGTAGGTAAAACTGAGTTACTTGTAAAAAGGTTACCGCGTGTGGTAATTGTTTCGTCAGGCGATGAACTGGTTGATGTAGATGAGCAACCTTCGCCTATTCAGATCAGAAAATCAAACAGTTATACGATTAAGGCGGTTCTCCGCCAGCATGGCTTAACGGCCGAATTGCTCCACATCCCTGATGACCCCATAATTACACGGGAAAAAATAGCCTATTGTTTGGAGCGTTTTGATGTGATTTTACTAACCGGCGGTATCAGCATGGGTAAATTTGATTATATACCCAAAGCATTGGAGGATATGCAGGTGAAAACAATTTTTCATAAAGTGCAGCAACGGCCGGGAAAGCCATTCTGGTTTGGCAGGCATAACAATGATATTTTGGTATTCGCCTTTCCTGGTAACCCGGTAGCTACTTTTATGTGTCTCCATCGTTATTTTTTACCCTGGTTAAACGCTAGCCAGGGCTTAAAGGAAAGTCGATCAGTATATGCTATTCTAGATCAGGATTTCAACTTTAAACCAGCTCTGAAATATTTCCTGCAGGTAAAACTCTATTTTAGCGAGCAAGGGCAAATTTTAGCGAAACCGATAGAAGGAAATGGTTCAGGTGATTTTACTAACTTAGCAGACACAGACGCTTTCATAGAACTGCCTATGGAAAAGGATGAGTTTAAAAAAGGAGAAGTGTTTAGAATTTGGAATTTTTAATAAAATCTGTGTAATCATTCGTTAATAATCAGTGCAATCACAGTTATGATAACACACTTAGATAAACAGGGCAATCCTACGATGGTAGATGTGAGCGAAAAGCAAGTTTCGCATCGCACGGCAACTGCACGCAGTATTGTTTCCTTGCCCGAAGAAGTACTGACACAATTGATGGATGGCGATATACAAACCAAAAAAGGTTCTGTATTTCAAACAGCGATCATCGCGGGGATAATGGCCGCTAAAAAAACAGGTGATCTGATCCCCCTTTGTCATCCACTGGGACTGGACAATTGCAGCATCAATATCCAGTTAAATGAGCAACATGAGGTAGTGATCGATTGTACTGCAAGTATTACTGCAAAAACGGGTGTCGAAATGGAGGCGTTGGTAGGCGCGTCTATAGCTGCGTTAACTGTTTATGACATGTGCAAGGCGTTGAGCCATGATATAGTAATCAGGGAAACAAAACTGATCGAAAAGACAGGAGGTAAACGTGACTTCAAAAGAGCATAAAAAACATACCGATCTGAAAAGGCCAGTTTACGGTAAATTCGGCCGGAACGAATGGGCAATAGTTGGCGCGCCCTGTGTGTTTATCAAGGCCCTCGCTGACAGCGTTATTGGCGCCTTATCATCCAAATATAAATGTGCCTATGCGGACACATCGCATAATGATGAGATGATCCTTGCTCCCGGCCGCCTGGCCAACGGTGCCGTTTTAGAATATACCGATCAAATCAATCATCAGCAATTTATTTATAACGAAACATTAAATTCTTTCAAATTAAGACAGCAATTTTCCGAAGCAGATCTGATATTGATAAACGGCAACCACCAACAAGCTAAAGCACAAGTGGTAATTATCTATAACAATAAAAGAGCATCCTTACAAAAACGTTTAGATCAGCTGACCAATGTACAACTGATCTTACTTGCCGATAATGTTGATGAGGTGTTTGATTTTATACAGGAAACCATACCCAATTGGCAGGATCTGCCGCTTTACCGTTTAGACGAAACAGAAAAGATCATAGCATTTTTTGAAACCAAAATGCAGAAGGCCAAGCCTGTATTGAACGGGTTGGTGCTGGCAGGCGGCAAAAGCTTACGTATGGGGTATGATAAGGGCGCTCTTAACTGGTTCGGAAAAGAACAGCGGTATCACGTAGCCGATCTGCTTAAGCCATTATGCAATGAGGTATATATTTCCTGCCGCGCCGATCAAAAACAAGAAATTAATACCGGTTATCCGGTGCTGGAAGATACGTTTACAGGCTTGGGGCCTTATGGCGCTATTCTCTCAGCTTTTCGCGAACAGCCTGACCAGGCTTGGCTGGTTGTAGCCTGCGATCTGCCATTATTGGATACTGATACCTTTCAATTTTTGATAGGGCAACGAAAAACAGCGGCAATAGCAACCGCCTATAACAGCTCCTACGATGAATTCCCGGAACCCCTGATAACTATTTGGGAACCAAAAAGCTACCCGGTACTACTGGCGTTTTTAGCCCAAGGGTACTCTTGTCCCCGGAAAGTTTTGATCAACAGTGACGTTAATTTGCTTCAGGCCCCGAACCCGGACGCTTTAACCAACGTGAACACACCAGATGAACTCGAAAAGGTCAAGAGGATCATTCATCAAAAGATCGCCAACGCCTGATGTCAGTCGACTTTACCCGATATAGCTGCCAGATCGCTTTACCCGGTTTCAGTGAATCTGCACAAATGTTACTGCAACAGGCAAAAGTGTTGATTGTTGGGGCAGGAGGCCTCGGCTGTCCCGCAGCGCAGTACTTAGCTTCATCCGGAGTTGGCACTTTGGCTATCGCCGATTTTGATGCTGTTTCGATCAGTAATTTACACAGGCAGGTATTATACACGCCTGAAGATGCCGGTTTAAAGAAAGCCGTCATAGCTTCACAGCGTCTGCAAAAACAAAACCCCGGTATAAAGCTGGTACCGCTTGAAGTTAAAATCACTTCCGAAAATGTAATTGATATTTTGCAAGACTACGATATTGTAGTAGATGGCACTGATAATTTCGACACACGTTATTTGCTAAATGATGCTGCTGTAATTTTACAAAAGCCACTCGTATATGGAGCTATTTACCAGTTTGAGGGCCAGGTTGCAGTTTGGAACATAACAAATCCTGACGGCTCCTTCTCCCCTAACTACCGCGACCTGTTTCCGGAAGTTGATGCTACACAAATACCTAATTGCGCCGAAGGCGGAGTGATACCAACACTGGCGGGTATTATTGGTTGTATGCAAGCAAATGAAGTGATCAAGTATATTACTAAAACCGGCGAGTTGCTTTCGGGTAAAATATTATTACTGGATGCCCAAACCCTACAAAGCCGGATCATAAAAATTGGCGATGTTACCAAAACTAAAATAAAATCATTAACAACAACAGCGAATGCTCAGGTTATTTCTGTAATCGAATTTAAAAAAGGCTTAGCAGAGAACTTGTTTGAATTAATAGACGTTAGGTCGGATCGTGAAAGAGACGAGTTTGATATCGGCGGCCGGCATATTCCGTTAATTGAATTGGAAGAGAATATGGATTATTTTGCAGGAAATGGCATGAAAGTTCTGTATTGTTCTACTGGCAGGCGAAGTGGCGAAGGCGTAAAAATCATCAGGCAGAAATTCCCAAACGCAAGGGTTTTTTCTTTGGAGCGTGGATTAAAATCGTTGTCAAAACAGGATGTCTGAACCGTTGATTAAACTGATTATATTGATTTCGCAGAGTTTATTCAAAGCTTATTAGCATCCTGATAATCCTTCAAATCCTATAAATCGTGTCATGGATGTGCCGCTACCCAAACTTCGCCGTCTTCAAATATCTCTTTTTTCCAGATAGGTACGGTTTGTTTCAATTTATCAATTACATATCGGCAGGCTTCAAAAGCGGCATCACGGTGCGCGCAGGAAACAGCGATGATCACAGGCACCTCTCCTATTTGTAGTACACCGACACGATGATGGATGAGCAACTTTTGTACCGGCCATTTATAAAACGCCTCTCTGGCTATCTTTTCCATTTCCTTAAGCGCCATTGGCACATAGGCTTCAAACTCGAGTTTGATTACAGCCTTACCTTTTGTCGCATCGCGTACGGTACCAATAAATACATCGATCCCGCCGGACTGCGGCGACATCACCCAATCAATACATTTTTGAATGTCGAGAGGGTTATCTGATATTTCTATTTGAGTGGTCAATGGTCTATATAATCAAATCAGCGAAATCATTTAATCATCGAAATCAACGGTTAAGACTACCCCCCGCTTACTGGCGGAATAATTGCAACCTCATTGTTTGCGGCGAGCACACTTTCATCCGATGCATATTCATTATTAACGGCAACCATATATGATGCCAGTTTTTTTAGCCGCGGATAACTTTCCTCCAATAATTGTTTCAACTTACCGGTTGTTCCATATTCCGGCAATTCCACACTAACCGAAGAGCTACCGAAAATATCTTTTGCAATTCCAAATGCCAGCACGTTTACTTTCATCTTTCAAAATTAAATCAATCCTGCTATAAAACTCAACTATGATCTTTTTTCTTCACGAAATGCCGTTTATTTGTCCATCATTTCTGAAAGATTACGATGGAAATGATGAGTACCCTGTTCGCGCGTAACGGAATAACGCCCATGCTTATAAAATCGAGAACGGACGCCGCGTTGTACATTCTCTACAATTTCTTCATCTTCCTGCTCCACCTTGTCCAATCCAGATCCTGCCCCCTTATTTAGTTTAGACTCATCCCATACATAGGACAAAAACTTAACCCTGCATTCGCCGACAGAAACAGGTTCAACTACATTTACCGATAGTCCCCAGGGATAAAAATTGAACATCATATTGGGGAACACCCAGAAATAATAAGCGGCAACATTTTTACCGTAATCGGGGGATGACACCGGGAGTTCAAAACAATCAGCATTAGTTTTTGCCAGCCCTAATTGCAGGCTCGAATAGGGAAAGTATAATTCGGTGGCATATTCACCAAAATCAATTATCGCGTTTAACCCGGCGTGCACAAACGGGATATGAAAGCCTTCAAGATAATTCTCGCAATACAGCGCCCAATTTGCTTTTATATTAAATGTTCGCGATAATTCGGGCTGAAACTTAAAGTCATCCAGCGGCATCCAGCTCATCCTTTCAATCATATCTCTAAAAAAGAGATCGTGAGGATAAATTGGGTTGACCGATGTAAAAAGCCATTTGTTCCACTTAAATAACTCCAGGGCGGGCAGATTATCATCCCCGGAAGGGAAATTCTCTACCTCCTTAAATTCAGGCATGGAAACAAACTTCCCATCCAAATTAAATAGCCGCCCATGATAACGGCACCGCAAATTAGATAGCTTACAGGCCTTTTCGGCAACTATATTTCCCCTGTGGGTACAAACATTGGATAAGAGGTTCAGTTTCCCGGTTTTATTTTTTGTTAGTAGCAAAGGCTCATCCAAGTAGCCGGGAAGCAAGGTGAAAGGACAAACATCGCCCGCATCATTAACCAGTTCATCGTTGCCAATAAATTGCCATGAGGGTGCGAATATTTTCTCTTTGCACCGTTTAAATACTTCTTCACTGGTATAAAAATCAGCATCCAAAGTTTTAGCCCTGGCAATATTAGGATCGACGAAAAAACCGGGCATAGCAGTGTATTAAATTTGAAGCTGTAATTTAGAGGATATGAAAGACATTACCAAAGAAATGTGGTAGCGGTCTGCTACACCAACAGCGCTGAAGTTGTCTTTGCATTTTTATTAAAAATCAAGATTGCCATCTTTGGCTAATGTAACACCAACTATCACAATTACTACTGCGGTCACGCCCAAAACATTTAACAAACCTTTTCCAAAATTGTCTTTTTTAGTCGTACTTAAATTAACGCCGTTGCTTTTATAGCCTGTGACATTGCCGGCTGTGTCAAAAGTAAATTTGATATACTTATCATGCCGGTTATACTGATTAGCTTTCAACGAATCAATCGCCGTATGAGAATTTTTTAATGTATCTGGTTTATTTACAGCTTGAACAGCTGACAATGTATCCCTGTTATAGGTCCACATTTCGATGCCTTCACCCGTTATTTTTTCGTTGGGTACCCCAAATTGTTTGGCGACATCATTTCTTGTGCGAAAACTTTGTAAAACTTGCTGATGGGTATATACCACTTTGGAGCAACTGCAAAGAGAAATCAATCCTAAAAGGACAAAAAGCACATGTAATGTTTTTTTCATGTGAAAGGCCTTATACCTGAATAACGTATTGAAAATTAACTAATTAATTTTCAATACGCAAATTTATTTTTTGACCAGATAGATCAATTGCCCCAAGTGATAACTGAGGTGATTTGTCCTGTTGATTACAATGTTTAATTTATTGCGGTGGGGTTCTTTTGCAAAATCTTCTTCTGATACAGCGGTGTGTCGTGTAAACCACTCGTCAGCCTGCATCTGACTGATCTTTTGTGTTAGCGCAGAGTTTACATTATTCCAGTATTCCTTCAATTCACTAACAGAGGGTTTTTCAATACCTGAGTTTTCTGGTTTACGAATAAACAGCTCATCCATTTCTGGTCTTAGTGGCTCACCAAGACCGAGGAAGGTAAACATGCTATCACTTACAGCAGCAAGGTGACCTAATATATACGCACCGGTATTGCGGCCCGGGGCTGTTTGTGCCGATAATTCTTCATCACTTAGTTTGCCAAGCAAATTATTCATACGGCTAATTTGCAGTTCCCAGTTTGATAAAACCATTTTTATAAATAGCTCCTTTTCGATGGTTGTGGTTGTTTGGATTGTGCTCATAATCTTTTTTATAATGATAATTCAAATATGAACGTCCTGTTTAAGATTAGAAACATAACTATGTAAACTTTTTCCACTAAGTTTTTTTCTTTAGCATCTGATGTCGCATCTTACTAAAAAACTCTGGCGTAACGCCGATGTAGGCGGCAATTTGTTTGGAAGGCAAACAGGTTATGAGTGTTGGATACCGTCTGCAAAAGTTATTATACCTTTCTTCGGCAGGCAGGCTTAAGTTATCCAGCAGGCGCTGCTGATAAGTAACCAGGGAGTTTTCTATGATGATACGAAAGAAGCGCTCGAAAACCGGGATTTTAACATACAATTCTTCCTGGTTAATTTTCGAGAGTGTTAAAACTTCAGTGTCCTCAAGAGCGTCTATGTTCAGCACACCTGGTTTTTGCGTAATTAAGCTGTACATATCGGCTATCCACCAGTTTTGCGGCGCAAAGTTAAGCACGTGTTCAAAGCCGTTCTCATCAACCGAAAAGCCCCGGAGACATCCCTGGGTAACAAATGAAGAAAACCGGCATACCTCCCCTTGCCTAAGCAGCATTTGCCGGCGTTTTAATTTCATTGGTTTTAATAATGAAATGAAAAATGCCTTATCCTTATCATCAAGATGGATATAGCCGGTGATATTATTTAAAATAAGGTCGCTTGCCTCCATACTGGTAAAGATAAAATTTATCTCTCTCAAAATGGGGCAAGCGATCGACCTTACAAACTATAGCGCGATGAAAATGTAAATTGAAAAATATTTGCAAATACTAATATTTTTAGCTAACTTAGCAGGACAGATCCTTTCGGCCTGTTTTGGCTATCGGCCTCATTCAACTAATTCTTCTAATCTTTCATGCTACTGTCCAACAGTCGGACGTGCATTCCATCATATATCGTTTAAGTTACAGCGAAAATTTCTCCCTTGACTTTAAACCAAAATTATTTGTGAAAATGATTGAAATCGTTCCTTGACATCTTTATGCCGTTACCGGCATCTTTAAGCGCCTGTTGCTAATCCGTTATTCAGCACATGCTGCACAGCCAATTCCAACTCCTGTGCGGAAACAGTGTGCCGGCGGCCTTTATAAACCTCCAATAGCACTTTGGCATTCATTCTCTTGAGGATAACCACACTCTCCTCTACCCTGCTTAGTGGTACGTGCGGATCAGGGTCACCTGTGGTAATCAACACAGGTGTTTCTCCAAAGTCACCTGAGTAATTGTTTGTATTTAATTTTTCACCAATCAGGCCCCCGGTAAATGCGATTACACCGCCATACCTGTTGGCGTGGCGGGTAACGTACTCCAGGGTAAGGCAAGCACCCTGAGAAAAACCTAAAAAGTAAAGGTCTTTCTTATCTATTCCTTGTGTGGTTATATCATTAACCAATTCGTCAATCAATTCCAACGCGGAACTAAGTGCAGGTTCATTGCTTTCTACCGGCGCCATAAAACTGTAGGGATACCAGCTATGTTCAGTAGCCTGCGGTGCAAAAATGGCAGTATCCGCCAGGTTCAAACGGCTTGCCAGCGCTACAATACCGGAAGCCGAAGCACCCCTGCCATGGAGCATAATTATTGCTTTTTTGGCCAGGGTGATAGGACTGCCGGCAGTTATGACTTGCTTACTATGTGTATACATCTTAATCTAATTTTGGAAGAACGTTTTCAATATCCGCGCGCATAGCTTCGTATTGGGCCGGAAGTTTTAAACCGCTGCCTAATTGGTCCACCGTTTCGTCTGTTGCAAAGCCGGGATTTTCTGTCGCCAATTCAAATAACACACCTCCCGGTTCACGGAAATACAGGGAGTAAAAATAGTTCCGGTCAATTTTTTCGGTGATATGTAGTCCCAGGTTTACTATTTTTTCGCGGTACTGCATTAAAATCGCCTCGTTCTCCACCCGGAAGGCCACGTGATGAACAGAGCCACCGGCAACGTGCCCCGCTATTTCTGCAGGTATTTCAACCAGGTCGACAATTGCAGCAGTTTCCACAGCATCAGTGATAAAACGATAGCGGTTTACATGCTGCTCCAACAACCGGTAGCCAAAAACATCAGTAAGGATTTTAGCTGTAGCTTCGATCTTGTTAGAAGTTATGGTGATGTTATGAAATCCCCGAAGCGCATTTGCTTCTGTAACCTCATTTGTCGTCCATGGTTCACGATTGTCCGCATTTTTGGGTACTGTCAATTCAATTTTCAACCCGTCGGGATCAAGAAAAGAAAGATATTGCTCCCCAAACTTTTCAGCCGGTTTGTTATAGATCACATTATGTTCTTCAAACCGTTTCAACCAAAAATCAAAGCTGTTTTCCGGAACCGAATATCCGATTTCCGTAACCTGGCGGGCACCACGTCTTCCTGTAGTGATACCTTCCCAGGGAAAAAAGGTCAGAATAGTTCCGGGGGTGCCTACTTTATCGCCATAGTAAAAGTGATAAGTGTGCGGGTCGTCAAAATTTACGGTTTTCTTCACCAGCCGCAATCCCAGCGTTTTTGTATAAAAATCAAAGTTCTTTTTTGCATTGCCTGCTATCGCAGTGATATGATGCAGACCTTTTATATTATTGTTCATTTCTTTAAGTCTTAAATTTGTTAATCAAAGTTACTGCTTAGATAAGCCGGAAAACTTAATGCAGGTTAAGAAATTGTCAATGCTTAAAAGTACGCGTGTTGGCTACAATTACCCGTTCAACGCATTGTTAAAAAATGCATCGACCAGGTGCTGGTCTCCGGGAAAATTACGCACCTCAACTATTTTTCCATTCTTAAATTTCCATAACAAACAGGACATCAACTTAAGGTTTTCACCATCCTCCAGGTTACTCCAATTAAAGTGGCAATCAATAACGCAATCATCATTTACCCCCATCACAATTGGCTCTGCCTTAAATG
>JANYAB010000606.1 GCA_025355225.1 Bacteroidota bacterium | reverse complement strand
TTATTTGCAGAAAATTTGCAGAAAAAAAATCAAAACAGATACAAACGGCATTTTGCATAACTTTGCTTTTATACAGGTTTTAGGCTTATGATAGCTGATTTTAGCTGGGTTGTCTATACTTTTAAAACGCATGGTTGCGTTTTTTAAAGGAATCTGACTATAGTAAAAGGCTTGATTTCATTACCACCAAATTATGCAGCATCTAAAAGAATTTCTAATCCGCATCCAAACATTCGACCTACGTGTTATTGAGGATGATATTCAACTGGAATGGGGAACGAATGAAAAGAAGCATGTTAAAACTTATGACCTGACCTACGAAACCCAATATTACGATTCCTTTTCCTACAGAAGCGAACTAAGGGTACTAAAAGATATGGCCTTTTTAGACCTGCTAGTCTTAAACAAAGACCTTATTTTGCTCCAACTGGCGGAATTATCTAAAGTCCGCAACCGCTTTAAGGAATTTTGGACAAATTACAACCAGCATTATTCGGAGATGAATTTGGTTTATCACCGCTCCTTTATTATTTCTGTCCGACTGGAATATTTATTTATTGTCAACAATCTGCAATCTGATAGTGCTGATATAGAAGTTACCGCGAAGTTTGCGGAAGACCTGGGCGATTCTGTCAAGCTTCGGGAAAAGTTTTTAATGGAACTGATCTATGCTACAGAAAATTTTATTAAGCCGAAGATAACCGAGGTTGATTTTAAAAAAAGGATGAATGACCAACTACCGGGGCAGGAAGCGGCAAAGGTTGAAGAAGCTCCGGCAGAAATCGAAAACACTAACGAAGCGAAAGAAATAAACCAACCGGCAATAGTAGTACAGGAAACTATCTACCAACCGGAACTAAGCGAAGAACAGGCAGCCATTGCAAAAATAGTAGGCTACTATCCTACCTTTAAGCAGGGGGCAGCCGTGCAACTGTTTGACTTATTAAAAGCCTATTTTCTTCTTCAAGATCACGCTGCACTTGAAAAGCTGTTACTATATGATGAGGCACCCGCTGCCCCTTTGGTATTCCGTGGCTTTGCAACCCAGCTGGCCGATGCCTTTAAACAACTCTATGATGCTAACTTGATTGTCGGCTGCCGGAAGTCCGACCTGGAAAAATGGATCGCCCCGAAGTTTATGTACCTGTCCCAACAGTCCGAACCCAGGGAATTGCCGGAGGGTTATTTGTCCGGCCTAATGTCAGAAAATACCCGTCCATGCAAATCTCCAATCCTGAAAATTGAGCAAAAGGAAACTCAGTTTCTCATCCTGCCTACTCCCCGTAACAAAAGATAGCAAAAAAATGAGGGGGTAAGCGCAGGGTTACGGTTTACCTCCTTGTAACACTGCAAAACAAGCACTTACAATTGCAGCATTAAACAAAATTAATGCGCAATGAAAGACACACTCACATTTGACCAGTTACCCGAGGCGGTAAGTAAAATACAGGATAAGCTGGATAACATCGAACAGCTTTTGCTTCAGCGGCAGGAGCAGCCGATGGAGCAGGACGAAATTATGCCTGTTGCCAAGGCTGCAATATTTTTAGACCTTGCTGTCCCGACCGTTTACAGCAAAGTATGCCGTAAAGAACTCCCTGTTAATAAGCGCGGGAAGCGCCTTTATTTCTACCGCTCCGAATTGACTGAATGGATTAAGTCTGGCCGTAAAAGAACGGCAGAGGAAATCAAGGATGAGGCTACCTCAAAATTTAGCCTTAGCGAAAGGAAACCCAAGATAATTTAAGGCTCATGACAAGGATGATGATTGCAGGATTCACCAATAGTCATAGTATTAGGTTTATCGCATTAAGGGCGAGTAAAAAACCATTGGGAGAAAACAGCGGATCAGGTCAAAGAAGACAACTCCGATGCTTCGCATCGGATAGGCAACGGGTAAAACACAAAGCGAAGCTTTGGTAAAAAGGCGGCACAGCATACCGCTTTCGGTATAGCTGTATAGTTGTCTATACCGGCCGGAGGCCGTTAACCAAACTCATTTGCCGATAAGGAGCAAGTTTGTGTTTTTGTTGCCACAAAAACATCCCGGATGCCTGACGGCACCGGGCAAACTTGCCTTTTGCGCCCGATGGTTGCAAAAGGGAAAATGGAAGAAAGTGTAAGGAGTTAACCGATGGAAGCAACAGTAAAGACAACTAATAAACAACAGCTAACCCAGCCCAAAAATAAAGGTGGTGCACCGAAGAAAAGGGTTAAACGGGAGTTGATTATTCGCATTAGGATGACAGCGACCGAGCGCTTTTATATCGACAATAAGGCTAAGACCGCCGGAATGCGATCAAGCAGTTGGATAAGGGCGGCAGCTAAAAGCGCAAAGGTAGTGCCGAGATTAACAGACGATGAGCGGCGCATCCTTTGGATGCTTGCCGAATTGGCCAACAACCTTAACCAACTAACTAAACTTGCGCACCAGCTTGGGCTTTTAACGGTAGCAAGGGATTGCAGTAAAATTTTGAACGAGATAGATATTACTTTAAAACGCCTTAATAACAATGATAGGGAAAGTGATAACCGGTAGAAGCTTTGGCGGATGTATTCGCTATGTGGTACAAAAAAATAATGCGGTTATCTTGGACGCGGCAGGCGTAAGAATGCAGCAGGTTAACCAGATCATCAATGATTTTAATTTGCAAAGAAAGTACAATCCAAATTTAGGAAAGGCAGTTGGACATATTGCTTTAAGCTGGAGTGTAAACGATGCTGCCAAGCTAAACGATGAGGTAATGGTCAATTTAGCAAAAGAGTATCTGCAAAAAATGAAGATACAGGATACACAGTACCTAATTGTAAAACACCGGGATAAGGAACACCCGCATATTCACATTGTTTACAACCGGGTGAACAACAATGGTAAAACTATAACCGATAACTTTCAGAAGCAGCGGAATGTACAGGTAGCAAAAGAATTGACCTTAAAACACGGCCTTTACCTGTCACCGGGTAAAGAACGGGTTAACCGCCAACAACTAAAAGGTGAGGCTAAAATCAAATATGAATTATTTGATACCATCAGCGCGGCCAGCAAAAAAGTAAAAAATATTAACGAGTTAAAGCAGGTATTGGCTAAGCAAGGTATTGTTACCCACTTGAAATATAAAAGCGGCACAACCGAGATACAAGGTATCAGTTTCAGCAAGGG
>JANYAB010000574.1 GCA_025355225.1 Bacteroidota bacterium | reverse complement strand
CCATTTTCAAGTAGAACTCATAGCCATCTGCGGTACCATAGTTTAAACGGCCCCCCCTGCGCTGCGTTGGCTTATCGTCCTGGCGGTTTGTGAAAAACGGGTAAAAGCCAAAATTGGCCGCCAGCATAAAAGCGCCATTGTGAAATGCATCGTCACGATACAGATCGGCCATTGGCGCTTGCGGCGAAGCTGCAACCAAAGCCGGGTGCCTGCTTAACAAAGATGCTGTTGTAAAAAACCCGGGATAGGATATCCCCCAAACGCCAACCTTGCCATTGTTATTGGGAATATTTTTAAGCAGCCAGTCAATAGTATCATAGGTATCCGTACCCTCGTCCACATCGCTGTTGGTTTTATGCACTTCTTTTTCGGGCGTCATTTCTTCAAATATACCTTCGCTCATGAAACGCCCGCGAACATCCTGGTAAACGAATATGTACCCATCGTGCAAAAATAAAGGTGATGGCCCTAACGAACCTTTATAAGCATCTGCCCCGTAAGGGCCAACGTTATAAGGCGTTCTGTCCATCATAATTGGATATTTTTTAGATTGATCCTTAGGCACATAAACCGAAGTGAATAGCTTTTTACCATCCCGCATCGGTACTTGGTATTCGTATTTCTGGTAGTTGTCTTTTATGTAGGCTGCGTCAGATGTGTTTTGTTGCGCAAACGAAAAGGAAGCTAAAAGCAGAAAGCTAAAAGCTAAAAGCAGGAATTTTTTCATCAGTTAATAATTGAGAATAAAAGTCCAAAGATATATAATAATACAAAAGCCCCAATAAATTGGGGCCTCGCAAAATCGTAATTAATATATTATTGAACTATTGTGTCGTATAACATTAAATCATCGATGAATTTATAATCCTTTATGTTATGAGTAAATAATTCTACCTCCAATATTATTGCTGTTGCTGCTATTAGCGCATCAGGCAATGCAAGGCCGTGGCTAAGTCTATACTTTTGCAATAACTGAATACCTAATTCCGTAATAGCATCGTTAATCAACGCGGTCCTGAACAGATAAATATTTTTATTTATCCTTCTTAGCTCGTCTTTATTAGTCGCGCCAATTATCAACTCCATTTTGGTTATCGCTGATAATATAGCGTTATCCAAACCGATTGCATTTTCTAAAATATCACTTGAGGAAGAATGTCGAAGACTGTTTTTATTCAAATAGTCAATTAGTACATCCGTGTCGCAAATTACTGCCCTCTTTGCCACGCTTGTTTTCTTAATTTTGAAGCATCGATATTTTTAGTTGTAAACAATTCTGATAAATCTGACGGATCTGCGTTTTTATCGGCCGGAATAATTGTAACTCCGTTTATAGATCGAACCTCTTTCTTACTTGACGATATTTTAAAATCAAAATATTTCGCCAATCCTTTCAAAATTTTTAACGTTTCGGGCTTTTTATATTTTATAGTTACTTCAGGCATAATTTCATTATTTCTATAAAGTTAGCACATTAATCAAAAAAGGCAAACAACGCTAACCTCCTTTTTAAATTTGAAATAAAAGCATTAATCATTTATCGCCTTAACACCCGGCAGTTCTTTTCCTTCCATATATTCCAGCAAAGCGCCGCCGCCGGTTGATACATAGCTAACTTCGTCAGTCAGGTTAAATTTCGCAACCGCTGCGGCTGAGTCACCACCACCGATCAATGAGAAAGCACCATTCTCTGTCGCCTTAACTACTGCTTCGCCAATGGCTTTTGTGCCCAGTTCAAACTTCTCCATTTCAAAAACGCCCATTGGCCCGTTCCACAAAATAGTTTTCGACTCCTCCACTACTTTGGTGAATGCCTTTATCGAGTCAGGTCCAATATCTAACCCCATCCAGCCATCCTTAATACTGTCGTTTTGAGCAATATCGGTATTGGCATCATTTGAAAAATTATCTGCAACAATGGAATCAGTCGGCAGTAACAGGTTTACGCCTTTTGCTTTTGCTTTTGCTATCAAACTATTGGCCAGGTCGAGTTTGTCTGCCTCCACCAATGATTTGCCGATACTGCCACCCTGCGCTTTGGCAAATGTGTAAGCCATGCCACCACCAATAATCAGGTTGTCCACCTTATCCAGCAATCGTTCTATCAGTTCAATTTTATCGGATACTTTGGCACCACCCATGATGGCTGTAAAAGGTTTGACAGCATCATTTAACACTTTCTCGGCATTTGCCAGTTCACTTGCCATCAAATAGCCGAAACATTTTGCGTCAGGGAAAAACTGTGCGATGATCGAAGTTGAAGCATGTGCCCTATGCGCTGTGCCAAATGCATCATTCACATATACATCACCTAAAGCTGCCAGTTTCCCGGCAAATTCCTTATCCCCTTTTTCCTCTTCTTTGTAAAAACGCAGGTTCTCCAGTAACAGCACCTCTCCCCTTTCAAGGTCTTTGGCCTTCTCAACTGCTTCCGCTCCTATACAGTCATTGGCGAACTCTACTTGCTGACCCAACAGGTCTGACAAATGAGGTATCAAATGTTTTAACGAATATTTTTCCTCCGGGCCATCTTTTGGTCTGCCCAGATGTGACATAAGGATCACTTCTCCGCCGTCATTCAATATTTTCTTAATGGTTGGCAGTGCGGCCGTCATCCGATTATCATCGGTTATGTTATAAGCCTTATCAAGCGGAACGTTGAAATCAACCCGTACAAGGGCTTTTTTCCCTAAAAAATTTATTTGATCTACTGTTTTCATATCGTTTATGGTAAGCAATTGCAAAGGCAGCCAAATTCAGCAATTAATTCTAAATTCTGAACGCAAAAATGAAAAAGGTGTTTGGATTATTTAATTTTTAAGTATAAAACACGATGCGGCCCGATGCCGTGCAATTCAAATTCATCAGATATGACCTCGAACCCAACATTTTGATAAAATGGGATGGCTTTTGCACGTGCATTGCACCAAAGGTAATTTACTTTTTGCCCCCGCAAATAAACAATTGCAAAATTAACCAGTTGATTGCCTAAGCCTTTCCCGCGATGCTCTTCAAGGGTAGCCATCCCACGCAACTGATAAGCGATACCTTTATATTCTCCATACGTTTGCGGATGAAAAGATGCGATGCAAGCCAATTGTCCATTATCAAAATAACCGAGATGAAATGCGCCATCAATTATATCTGTGGAGAAGCGGCATTCATCCAGCGTTAACGCATTTTTTCGCAATACTTCTTTGCGGATAGGTAGAACATCTTCAGCCGGAATAAACCTGATCATGCTTTAATACGCTTATTTTTGCTACAAGGTCAGCCAATCGGCTCGAATATCCCATCTCGTTATCATACCACCCTACGATTTTTACGAGCCCGCCAACTATCGAGGTGAGTTTCGCATCAAAAATGCAACTGTGAGGATTGCCCAATATATCGTTTGAGACGATGGGATCTTCCGTATATTCCAATACATTTTTCATTGGCCCTTCGGCAGCCAGCTTAAATGTACGGTTGATCTCTTCAACGGTGGTTTGTTTTTTTAAGCTACAGGTAAAATCTGTAAGTGATCCATTCAGGACGGGCACACGGATACCCGCGCCCCCTAATTTCCCATTAAGGTGCGGAAAGATACTGGTTATCGCTTTGGCTGCTCCGGTGGTTGTGGGAATTATGGAAGCAGATGCAGCCCTCGCCCGTCGCAAGTCCTTATGTGGAGCATCGTGCAGGTTTTGGTCGCCAGTCATGGAATGGACGGTGGTTATATAACCATCAACAATGCCCCAGTTGTCGTCCAATATCTTAACCATAGCGGCAACATTATTGGTGGTACATGATGCGTTGGATAATATGGGCGAATGCAGGTTGACCAGATGATCGTTGACGCCTATTACTACTGTTGGCACATTTTTATCAGTGGATGGGGCCGAAATAATTACCTGCCTCGCCCCGGCGGTTAAGTGCTGCTCAGCACCCGTTCTGGAAGTAAATTTCCCCGTAGATTCAATTACCAGGTCGATATCGAGTTCCTTCCATGGCAATTTCGAAGGATCCCTTTCCGTCAATATTTTTATTGGCTTGCCATTGATATACAGATGCTCCGTGTCACAACTAACAGTTCCTTTGAATGTCCGGTGGACAGAGTCATATTTGAACAAATGAGCCAGCGTTTCCGTATCCGACAGATCATTGACAGCTACAACTTGTATATCAGGATTAGAAATTATATTTCTTAAAAATATTCTTCCAATACGCCCAAATCCATTTATTGCTATTCTCATAACACCAAAATATTTGGTGCAAAGTTAAATAAAATATGGCGGGGCAGCTATATTGTTAATTGCTTTCGCAGAAGGAAGATTGGGAAATTTATTAGGGTGCACCGTCGATCTTAAACAAATAAGTTGCGCAGTGCCATGCTTTCGCGTTCTTTTGATCGAATGAAGAAAGTAATGCTCCAGTTAAATAGCAGGCCAACGAATAAAATCAGTCCAATCAAAATAGAATTGCCGTAATCTCTCAACCATAATACCATAACTATACAAACAACATTTATGGCAGCCAGTATTAAAGTAGTTTGCAAATGGTTAAATCCTAACTTTAACATACGGTGATGGATATGATTGCGGTCGGCATTAAAAGGCGATAAGCCATTAGAAATCCGAAGTATAAAAACTCTTATCGTATCAAATATTGGGCCTATTAAGATCGCTACAGCTAATGCTGGAGCCGAGAATATTTCTGGTGTTTTTATATTTGTAACCTTATTTAATTCGATAAATTTTATAGCCATTACAACTGATATTAACCCGATCAGCAACGATCCGGTATCACCCATAAATATTTTGGCGGGGGTTAGATTAAATTTCAAGAATCCGAATATCGCCCCAACCATAGCTAACGAAACTGCCGCCAGTTCGTACTGCTGCATGTAAATAAATAGCGCGGCAAAACAACCATTTACTATTATACCTGTGGTTGCAGCCAGCCCGTCAATTCCATCGATCAGGTTAAAAGCATTAACAATCAGAATGATAGTGAGAACGGACATAGCTACACTTGGCCAGTAAGGCAAGTCGTAGATACCGAATACCCCGTACATACTGCTAAGGCGTATATTGCCTAATAAAACTAAAATAGATGCCACTATAAATTGAATGAAAAACTTAGTGCGTGAGTTTACACCAGAAAGATCATCTTTCAAGCCCATTGCAAATAAAATAATGCAGGCAGTAAGCAAATAATTAATTGGCAGCGACTTGTCAGTCATGCTGAATAACAACGATGTAATAGTAAAGCTGACAAAAATAGCTACGCCGCCTAAACGGGGTATCCCATGATCATGCTGTTTTCTGAAATGTCCAAGATCATCATATAAATGCCTGGCGCGGGCCACGTGGAGAATAGAGGGAATTGCGAGTAGGGTAACAAGAACAGAAAATGCTATAATTATAACGTAATACACTAAATGATATGAAAGTAAAAATTCTGTCATAGAATAATTGTTAGGGGATCAGTTATACCTGTAATCAGGTGCCCAAGTTACCAATATTTTCATATTTCTTAAATAAATTGCATTATTTTACGGATCGGCTTAATTAAAACGGTCATAAGCGGGAACAATATATTGTTATTACGCATTGCTTTAAGATCAAACTGCAATGCTTGTACGCGATTACTTAAACTTTTGTTGCTTATCCCACCAATAATCATTTTCACCATAACTTTCTTAAGATAAAATACACTTGTTTTGTTAGAATGTATAAACCTTAGCATCAGCTCGTAGTCTGCGGCGCTGCCGTAATCAAGGCTATATTTGCCTAAATCTTCGAACAGCTTACTTTTGCAGTAAAATGTGGGGTGCGGAGGCATCCACCCCCAATTAAACATACCGCTCCTATATTTTCCAGAACGCCATTTACGGATAATTTTCCCTTGTTGATCAACATAATCAAGG
>JANYAB010000569.1 GCA_025355225.1 Bacteroidota bacterium | reverse complement strand
AGATTTTCCGGATTTTTTTCGGTAATAACCTCTTGTGCTTCCGTTTTGAGCAAAAGCTTAACGGCGGTCAGTACATCAATGTCGTCATCAACAACTAAAACAGTTGCTTTTTTTAATATCATTTTGTGGTCGTATAATTAGTTCATGGTCCATAGTCGATAGTTCATAGCCAACGCGGTTTTTTGCAAGCGATGATGAATCGACCAATATTACTTATTTATTATTTATTCTGAAAAGTTAATAATTTAGTCTGACAGTTCAGGATTAATTTCGATGATGGGCTTAACCATAACTCTCAACTATGAACCATCAACTATTGATTGTGAACAATTTCTATGCTAAAAGAATATCAAACTTAAGTTGATTAACTATAAATCATTAATTATGAACCATTAACTATGAACTATGAACCATTAACTATGAACCATCATCAAAAAAATCGTGATGATCTGTAAATTTACTGTATCATAACCGTACACTTGCTGTAACAGAAGCGTACGCTTCGATTTGTTATTTTGATATTAAATTGCTGAAAAACAGCTATTTAATTTGTGGCATATCTTTTTGTAATCAATAACCAAATATAATTTATAACAGTGGACAGAAAATTAGAACAAAAGACCTGGAATAGCAAACGTATAATGACCGTCGCCGGCATTACGGCAATCGTAGCTCTTGTTGCCGGGAGTATTTATTTTACATCCGGTAAGAGCAAATATAATGCACCAATAGACCGGTTAACCATCAGCGAAATTACAAAAGGACCGTTCCAGGAGTTTATACCTGTGAACGGTGTAGTGATGCCGTTAACAACTATTTATCTTGATGCTGTGCAGGGTGGAACGGTACAGCAAAGATATGTGGAAGATGGAGCTAAATTGAAAGCAGGGGACCCTATTTTAAAATTATCCAATACTGATGTGGAGTTGAGCCTGGCTAACTCAGAGAACGCTGTTTACGCGGCTCAAACCCAAATGCAAATATCGCAAAATGCTGCCCAGCAAAATACCGTAAACAAATTGCAGTCCATGGCTGATGCAGATAATGCGTTCAGGGATGCGGAACGTGTTTATAACCTGGATAAAAAATTATACGCTCAAAAGGCCATCGGCCTCCAGGAATACCAGGTTGCTGAAAATACCTACCAATATCAATTGCGGAAGAAAAAACTTGCTGCACAAATATTAAAACAGGATACGGCATTAACCAAAGAACAAACAAAACAGTCGCAGGAACAGTACCGGCAAATGAACAGCAGTTTGCAGCTAATGAGGAAAGAAGTAGCTGACCTGACAGTGAGGGCGCCAATTGACGGCCAGTTGACAGCACTGGATGCAGAAGTGGGTCAAAATAAAAACAAAGGGGAACATCTTGGACAAATCGATGCGATATCGGGCATAAAAGTACGCGCCAATGTTGAAGAGCATTACATTTCGAGGGTTTTTACAGGATTAACGGCTTACTATCCAACGGATGACCAAACCTATAAACTAACTGTTAAGAAAGTTTTTACCCAGGTTACCGCTGGCCAGTTCCAGGTTGATATGGAATTTGTCGGTCCACAGCCAAAAGGTTTGAGAAAAGGTCAGACCCTGCAGATCCGCCTTGCATTTAGTGATGAAGCCCCTGCATTGTTGTTACCTAAAGGTGGTTTTTATCAACAAACCGGCGGTAACTGGATATTTAAAGTAAGCGACGATGGCAAGACTGCCTATAAAGTTGATATACAATTAAACAGACAAAACCCCGATTATTACGAAGTGACCAGGGGCTTAAAACCTGGTGATAAAGTGATCACATCAAGCTATGAGAATTACGGGGACATCCAGGAGCTTATACTGACGAAATAACGGGGATAAAAATTAAACTGATTATATAAACTAACCAATAAACAAAAATCAAATCCTTCACCTAAACAGGAGGATTTAGGAGGCACAAATGATAAAAATTACTGATCTCGAAAAATTTTACCGTACCGAAGAGGTAGAAACCATTGCTTTAAACAAACTGTCTATCGAAGTTAAAAAAGGCGAGTTTGTTGCCATAATGGGCCCTTCGGGCTGTGGAAAATCAACCTTGCTTAATATTTTAGGCATGCTTGACGATCCTGATGGTGGAAGCTACATGTTTAACAGCGTTGAGGTAGCCCATTTCAACGAACGTAAACGGGCCGATTTGCGCAAGCATAACATTGGCTTCGTGTTCCAGAGTTTTAACCTGATCGACGAGCTGACGGTATTTGAAAACGTAGAACTGCCGTTGATCTATACCGGCGTACCAAGTTCTGAAAGAGTTAAAAGGGTAGAGGAGGTGTTGGATAAGATGCAGATAATGCACCGCCGAAACCACTATCCGCAGCAGCTATCTGGTGGTCAGCAGCAACGTGTGGCTATCGCCAGGGCTGTGGTGAATAAGCCCAAATTGATTTTGGCGGATGAGCCTACCGGTAACCTCGACAGCAGCAACGGTAACGAAGTGATGGAATTGTTAACCGATCTGAATGAGCACGGAACAACCATTATCATGGTAACGCACTCGGAGCATGATGCCCGTTATAGCCATCGCATCATCCGCTTGCTTGACGGCCAAACGGTGATGGAAAATATTATGATCTGATAAAGATCAGCCCGGAACTGTATTAGTTTTAATAATCAGTTGGTTAATGTGTCTCCCTAACTCCTTCTTCCAGGAAGAAGGGGTTAGTTTGAGAGTTGCCTGAAATCGCTCTCTCCTCCTCCAAGGGAGTCCTTTGGACAAAGAAGTCCTTCGGACAGGGGATATGATACTATAGTGATTATTAGAAAACGATACCCTAAATAACATAATTAAAAAATCATCCGGCCCCAAAAGTTATAGGGGCGGAGAGGTTAGGAGGGCCACATGTTCAAAAACTATGTTATTATTGCTTTCAGGAATATCAGGCGCAACCTGGGTTACGCTTTTCTGAATATTTTCGGCCTTACTTTGGGCATTGCCTCATGCCTGATCATCTTTTTAATAGTAAGGAATGAACTTACTTATGACAATTTCAGCAAAGCTGACAGAACATATCGCGTAACACTTAACGCGATCGATTTTAATTCAGATGTCTCCATGGCGATTGCGCCGGCAATGCGGACCGATTTTCCTGAATTAGAACAGGTTTCACAAATATGGTACAGGCACAACGGATTAGTTAAAGTAAACAATAAGCGTTTTAATGAAAAAGAGTACGCTTTCGCAGATGAACATTTTAACGGTATTTTTAACTACGACTGGATAGCAGGTGACCCCAAAACTGCGCTCTCGGAACCAAATGCGATTGTATTAACCGAAAGTATTGCAAAGAAATACTTTGGCGATAAGGATGCAATGGGCCAGTTGATCAAGCTGGACAACAACATCGACGCCAAAGTAACGGGGATAATAAAAGATGTTCCGGCAAATAGCAGTTTACCATTTCTTTTCCTGGTATCATTCGAAACCATAAAGAAAGACATGAAAAATGCCATGTCGAATTTTTGGTGGATTGGCGGCGGCTTTTATACCTATATCTTGCTTCCCCCAAATTATCCGGTTCAAAAACTGCAAAGCAGGATCCCCGCTTTTCTCAAAAAGAACTGGAACAAAGATGCTGGCAAGGATGTCAGGTTACCCATACAGCCCCTCAAAGACATTCATTTTGATCAGCGCTACATCAACAATGTGGTAACGCCGACATCAAAAGATACTTATTATGCTCTGTTTGGTGTTGCTTTACTTATCATCATTACTGCTTGTATAAATTTCATCAATCTTGCAACTGCCCAGGCTATAAAAAGGGCAAAAGAGGTTGGTGTTCGTAAGGTACTGGGCGCTGTTCGTTCGCAACTGATCAAACAGTTTATGGGCGAAACTACGGTGCTGGTTCTCACTGCTTTAATTTTAGGAGTAGTTATAGCGGCCCTATTTTTGTCAAAAGCAGAGACCTGGCTAAGTATTAAAATCGGCGGCGGACAACTGACAGAACCTGTTGTAATTATTTGGATAGGCTGCATAACAATCCTGGTTATTTTTGCCGCTGGCCTATACCCTGCTTTTGTTCAGTCTGCCTTCCAGCCGGTCGATTCACTGAAAAATAAGACCGGCAAAACAGTACGTGGATTTTCGCTTCGCAAAAGCCTTGTGGTGGCGCAGTTTACTATTTCACAGATATTAATAGTGGGAACAATAGTTGTAGCCAATCAAATGGACTTTTTTCAAAACCAGGATTTGGGATTTAATAAAGACGCAGTCGTTTCGCTGCCTATTCCAAATTCGGCAAAAACAGAAGTTTTGAAGCAGGACCTGGTCAATAATCCGAGGGTTAAACAGATCAGCCTTTCTTCGGGCGCTCCTTCCTACAATAGCAATTACACAAGTTTTAGTGCACCCCAATTTGGAGTTATAAAAGATGATGTGACAGAGGTAAAGGATATTGATGAAAATTACATCGATATGTTTGGCCTTAAAATGCTTGCCGGCCAGAAAATCACTAAAACGAATATAAAAGACACTATTCAGCATATTGTTGTCAATGAAACATTGATCCATAAACTTGGCATAACTGATCCCGAAAAAGCTGTTGGGCAGCACATAAAAATGAATGGGCAACCAGCAACTATTATTGGCGTTGTCGGCGATTTTCAAAGTGAGTCCAAACATAAAAAACGGAGAGCTTGCGCATTAGAATATCGTGCTCAAAATTTCTTTATGGCAAGCGTGCGCATACAATCAAGGGGAATGAGTAGTACGATAGATCATATTTCTAAATCCTGGTCAGCGCTTTTCCCGGATGATTTGTTCCAGTATGAGTTTTTAGACGATCATATTGCCAGTATGTACACTCAGGAACAGAAGGTATATACCGCATTTAAATTCTTTTCATGTATTGCTATACTCATCGGCTGTTTGGGTTTATATGGATTGATCGCATTTGCAGCCTCGCAGCGTACGAAAGAAGTTGGGATAAGAAAAGTTTTGGGCGCGCCAATAATGAGCATAGTAGGTTTATTTTCAAAGGAATTTGTAGTTCTTATCATCATCGCATTTTTAATAGCTGCGCCTGCAGGATATTTTATCATGTATAAATGGTTAAATAACTACGCCTACCATATTGACATTGGGGCAGGTATATTTTTTATAGCTATTGCAGCTTCATTCATAATCGCAGCGCTAACTATAGCCTATCAAACAATAAAAGCGGCGATGGTTAACCCGGTGAAGAGTTTGCGAAGCGAATAAGAAAGTTGGCAGTAGCAGTGTGATGTTGGCAGGGAAGGGGGTGTGGAGTGTTTGATTAGGTTGATTGAGTTCAGTAGTTAAAATCAACGAAAATCATTTAATCAGGTAAACCTGCTCGCCGGCAGGCAGGTCAAAGGTTCAGACAATTAGAGTTTAAAGATCATGATACGAAATTTTTTAAAAGTCGCCATTCGCAACCTTTGGCGAAATAAAAATTTTTCCGCTATTAATATTACCGGATTGGCCATAGGCATGGCGGCAGCGATGCTTATCCTGTTATGGGTACAAAACGAAATAAGCTATGATCGCTTTTACGAAAAGACAAACCGGATCCACATTGTATATAGTAGGGATAAGAATAATGGCAAGATTGATGTGTGGAACCGCACAACCGCGCTGCTGGCTCCGGCTCTTAAAAAGGATTATCCGGAGGTTGAGGATGCTGTAAGGTTTAGGCCCGTTTATTTTTTAATGACTTTCGGTGAAAAGCATCTGAACGTACAAGGTTCATTTGCTGATTCAAGTTTTCTTTCGGTATTAAACTTCCCCTTTCTGAAAGGCAACGCAAAAACCGCTTTGAACGATAATCACAACATAGTTATCACTAATAAATTAGCCATAAGGTTATTTGGTAAAACGGAGGCAATGGGCAAAACTGTACGTATTGACAGCGCTGATAATTTTACGGTTGCCGGTGTGCTTAAGGATCTCCCCGGCAATACCGAACTTGAATTTGAATATTTGTTGCCGTGGACCTATATAACCAAGTTAGGCTGGGATAACAATCAAACCTGGAGCTCTTCAAATGCAGCCACTTACGTTTTACTGAAGAAAGGTATATCCCGGGAAGCATTTGACGAAAAAATAAAGAATATTGTCAGGCACCATAAAAAAGACGGGGATGGTTCAACAAGGGAAGTGTTTACCCAGCCATTAAGCATGGCGCATTTATATTCGAAATCTGAAAATGGCAAGCTGATAGGGGGACGAGTAGAAACGGTAAAATTATTTATTGCCATAGCGCTGGTGATTTTAGCCATAGCCTGCATTAATTTTATGAACTTGAGCACCGCCCGAAGTGAGAAACGCGCTAAAGAAGTAGGTATACGAAAAGTGGTGGGCGCTCGTAAAAACTCGTTAATAATGCAGTTTATTGGAGAGAGCACCATACTTGCACTAATCGCCTTTATTATTGCTATTTGTTTAGTACAGATCAGTTTAGGGGGCTTTAGTGAAGTAGTTGGCGTGCCTCTTTTTATCAATTTTGGAAATCTTTATTGGTGGTTATTTGCTTTGGCATTTATCCTGTTCACAGGTTTAATTGCGGGCAGTTACCCGGCATTCTATATTTCATCTTCGCGGCCTGCAGAAGTTTTAAAAGGCACCTTTAAAAACGCAAGCGCCCTTATAAAACCACGCAAATTATTGGTAGTACTTCAATTTACTTTTGCCATTATACTTATTATCTGCACTATTATTGTAGAGCGCCAATTACAGTTTGCCCGCAGCCGGGACACTGGATACAACAAAGGCAATCTTGTTTATATCTTTTCCCAGGGGGACGTGATTAAAAATTACCGACTGATAAAACATGACCTGTTAAGCACCGGAGCAGCCGTAGCTGTTACAAAAACATTTTCGCCTATAACACGGGTTTGGGGCACTGCAACGGGTTTGTCCTGGCAAGGAAGTACAGAGGCCGATAAAAAACTCAACTTTTTGCTGTTTGAAGCAGACGATGATTTTGCAAAAACAACGGGTGCCAAATTGCTGCAAGGCAGGGACATTGATATAAACTCCTATCCTACTGATAGCACTGCTCTCTTGTTTAATGAAGCCGCGGTAAAAGCTATGCACCTGCAGGACCCCGTTGGTAAAACTATAAAAAATGCAAACGGAGTTAACTGTCATATAATTGGTGTATTAAAAGATTTTATTATAGAATCCCCTTATGACGAAGTGAAGCCAATGATAATACAAGGGTTATCAACAGGTTACCCGGTTGTTCATTTCAGACTTAACCCTGCCAATTCTGTAGGGATTGATCTTGCTAAAGCTGAAAAGATATTTAAGCAATACAATCGGCAGTACCCGTTTGAGTACGTTTTTGCAGATGAAGCATTTGCCAGAAAATTTAGAGAAGAACAACAGGATAGCACACTCTCGGCATTATTTGCCGGACTTACTGTATTTATTTCATGTCTTGGTCTTTTTGGCCTTGCCACTTATATGGCAGAGAACAGGAAAAAAGAAATTGGCATACGCAAAGTATTGGGTGCAAGTACAAGCAGCATAACCACATTATTATCCCTTGATTTCATAAAGCTTGTTTTACTCGCCATAATTATTGCCTCACCAATTGCATGGTGGACCATGAATACATGGCTGCAAGGTTACACCTATCGAATACAAGTTGAATGGTGGGTATTTGTAATGGCCGGCTTTGTCGCTGTGGCAATCGCATTACTTACCGTAAGTTTCCAATCTGTAAAAGCGGCATTAATGAACCCGGTTAGGAGTTTAAGGAGCGAGTAGGGGAAGTTGGCAGTAGGCAGTGGCAGTTAGAAGTGAAGAAGTAGAAAGACTAAAACAAAAAGAAGGAATTTACCAATAATCTAATGAACAATTGAACTAACATCATGATAAGAAATTACATCAAAACCGCATTCAGAAACCTTTGGAGGAACAAAGCTTTCTCAGTTATTAATATAACTGGTCTTAGTGTGGGCCTTGCCTGTTGCATGCTCATCTTTTTATATACCATGGATGAGCTGAGCTATGACAGGTTTAATGTAAAAAAGGATAGCATATATCACCTGACCGCGGCTTTCACCAACCCGCAGGGAGTGGTGCACAAAATATCAAGTACAGGCCAAATGCACGGCCCGGGTTTTAAATCGCAGATACCTGAGATCGAAGATTTTGTCAGAATACAAAGCGCAGATTTTACGATCAAGAAAGGCGCTGATGTTTTTGATCAGGATGCATTATATGCAGATGAAAATTTCTTTTCCGTTTTTACTTTCCCACTGATAAGCGGTAACCCACAAACAGCCCTGAAGGATTTCCACGCAGTTGTACTTTCTGAGGAAATAGCAGAAAAGTATTTTGGTAAAAAGAATGCCATGGGACGGGTGCTTGATTTGAAGGTGAATGATAAATTTCAGCCATTTACGGTTACGGCGATTATGAAAAAATCCCCGCAAAATTCGTCTGTTAAGATCAAAATGCTGTTGCCTATGAAATTTGGCCAGACATTGGATAATGATACACACTGGCTTAATTTCTTCCTTAACACATTTTTTGTAATAAAACCCGGTGTGGATATTAAAAACGTTGAAACAAAGCTTAATAAGGTATTTGTTCAACAAGCGGCCGACCAGATAAAAGATGAACAAAAAAATGGGTTTACGGATAAGGTGTCATTTGGATTGCAGCCTTTGCTTCAAATGCATACCAGTACCGACTATCCCGCTGATAACGGTTTGAGTGATGCCAGCAGCCCTGTATATTCTTATATTTTAACTGGTATTGCTTTGTTTATATTGGTTATTGCCTGCATCAATTTTGTAAACCTGACTGTGGCGCGTTCCATAAAAAGGGCTAAGGAAATAGGTATACGCAAAGTAGTGGGTGGCCGGCGCAAACAGCTGATCGCTCAATTCCTGGGGGAATCTTTCATTTTAAGCCTGATCGCATTTGTATTGGGCATTGTTTTGGTAATTATCGTATTGCCGTATTTCAATTCTCTTGCTAACAAATCGCTTGCTTTTTCATATTTGCTGAATGTAAAACTAATAGCGGGATATATTGGTATATTTATCCTTACCGGGCTTTTAGCAGGGTTTTATCCGGCGTTGGTTTTGTCTGGCTTCAATCCGGTTCAATCGCTGTATAACCGTCAGCAATTTGCGGGTAAAAATTATTTATCAAAAGGGCTGGTAGTATTGCAGTTTACCCTTGCCACATTCCTGATCATATCCACCATTACAATTTATTCACAGTTTAATTATCTGATGCATTTTGATTTGGGGTATAATGACAAAAATGTGATCTCCATAAACTCATGGGGGCTTGATAAGCAAAAATTGGCCTTATTTAAAAATGAATTGCTGAGAGATCCGGCAGTTAAAAATGTAACTGCTGACCAGGGCGGCCGCTGGGGCACAATGGCCCATGTCAATAACGGGCAGAAGGCCGAATTTGATATGAAACAT
>JANYAB010000516.1 GCA_025355225.1 Bacteroidota bacterium | reverse complement strand
ACCTTACAATGCCCAAACGGCGGCAACGGATTTGGGTATCCCGCTGCGCCTGACAGCGGATTTCAATCCAAAATCAGCTCGCCCGAATGTTCAGCAGACTTATGACCAGATATTGACTGATTTTAAACAGGCAGCATCGCTGCTCCCCCTGGCGAGTTCGATAGCAACACGGCCAAACCGCATCGCCGCCTATGCTGCGCTGGCCCGGACTTATTTAGCGATGGGGCAATATGCACAGGCGGGGCTTTACGCTGACTCTTGCCTACAATTACAGCCACCGTTATTGGATTATAATGCGCTGAGCCCAACCGCAGCGATACCGATAGCGCGTTTTAATAAAGAGACGATATTTTATTCAGTTTCGGGCGGATCGTTATTGCTGGTGCCGTCAAGGTGCAAAGTTGATTCGGCGCTTTATAGCAGTTACACGTTAAATGATCTGAGGAAAAGCATCTTTTTCAAAAGCAGCGGCAATGGCACTCACGCTTTCAAGGGCAATTACGACGGTACAGCCAGCAGCACGATCTTCAGTGGCCTGGCAACGGACGAGATCTACCTGATCAGGGCAGAATGTTACGCACGGGCGGGGCAGACGGGCAACGCCTTAAATGATCTGAATACATTGCTGCAAATGCGCTATAAAAACGGGACATTTCAGCCACTCCAAGCGACAGACGCAGCAACGGCATTGGCCTTGATCCTGGCCGAAAGAAGAAAGGAGTTGATTTTCAGAGGCATCCGGTGGACGGACTTACGGAGATTAAACCAGGAAGCGCAGTATCAGACGACATTGACGCGTAACTTAGCGCAGACAACGTATCAATTGCCTCCAAATGACTTAAGATACGAATTTCTGATACCGCAGGAAGTCATAACAATCAGCGGTATTGAGCAGAATGCAAGATAAAATCAAAAGGGAACGGCGCCGTTCCCTTTTGATGGTTATGACAGGCATTAATCCTGCAAATGGACGTTAGAGGTTGGTGTTCCGGTTGAGATAGCGGTGTTGATCTCAGTCTTTAGCGCATTGGTAAGCACTGGTTTAGACCCACTGCCGACAGCGGCCTGAACGGAACACATATTAGTACTTCCGGGACAGCTTGGGTCACCGCTAACTTCTGTATAGTTTGCCGGATCGGTAATACTTCCCGAACCATTATAAGTAAACCAGGAGGTCGTGAACCTGGCCTTGTGGGCTTTTTCCGGTGCTTTCATGGCGATGGCCGCGCCAACGCCTAATACGATTGTAAACATGGCTACTATAGCCATAAATTTGTTTTTGAACAGTTTAGTGTTCATAGCATGGTCTTTTTTTGCTAAAAAAGATTTCCTTAAAAAATGTCAGAAATTGTATATTTAGATTGCGTTTTGTCTTTAGGCAGACCTCACCGGTAACCGTTTGCATCCTTGATGCGGCAGTTACCTGATCCCGAATAGCCCTGCCCGGCTATTCGGGTTTTTCGGGAACAATGCAAACTTACGATGGTGAGTAATTCTGTTAGAAATTCTCTTTCGGGCGTAAGCGCAGCTAAAGAACGGCGCTACGATTATGGTATAAAACCATACCGATGCGGCCATGTAAGCCAAGATGAAACGGATGCATAGCGTTGTCATAGCGGCCAGCATGATCTCCCGAGCGAAAGTCTCTGTCATGTCCCTGCTTGTTGCTGCATCTAACTTTTTCATCTGCTTTACATTTTTTCCTTATTGAGCTTAAACAACACTGGCGCAACCCAGGCACCACCTGCCCTCAGCTTCGGCACTTTATCGATGTTACCTTCGTCCTTTGCATTAGTTTCGGTATTACTCTTACCAGTACCGGCCCGATTTCTATAGGGATGACTTATCACTTAGGGGTTGTCATCCTTTTACTAATGCTTTTACGTCTCAGGAATAGGCGCACAGCTCCCGGTACTCCCCCTTGCATTTCTTTGGCAACTTTTTACCTGATTGTCTGTTATAAATTTCGGCATCTGCTTTTTAACTGAGAAGCAAAAAACAGAGAAAATTCAGATAGTTTTAAGCAAAAAAAGGTGTGTTTTTTGCCGGTTAGTCGTCTTTGGAATGACAATTTTAAAAGAAAAACAGCCTTAGTGATGGTCTGAAGGAGGATAACCAAAGAATTTTCTGAATTGGATGCTAAAACTGTGCATATCCTTATAACCGACCGCTCCGTAAACTTCAAGGACATCCTTTTTATCTTTTGTAAGCATCAGTTTGGCATGCTGCATCCGCACTTTGGTCAGGTACGAATGAGGTGTTATATTAAACTCCTTTTTGAAATTTTCGATCAGTGTTTTCTCGGTAATATGGAATGCTTCGATCAACTTTTGATTATTGAGTTCAAAATCAATATACTTTTCTTCCAGGTAATCCCTTATGCGGTAGATAGGGTGCGATAGCTTGATTTGTACGAGTTTTTGATATTCGGCAATGATCCTTTTCAGGATGAGGGATTGCGTTGATTCAAGATCATTTTTTGCTGTTTCCTCCAGGTTAAACAGTGCCAACAGGTCATCGGAAATTTTCTTATTCATCATACAGGAGGGCAGGTGTCCATATAAAACTTCGTGGTCATCCATTTTTTCCACGAATGGGTATAGCCCGAGGTGGCTGTTTATTTTCATTTGTAACCACCTGGGTTGCAATGCGAAGCAGCATAGGCAGTGTACCCCGGCAGGTAAACGGAAAAAATATTCACCAGGTTCATTATAGGTAGTATAGCAGATGCCTGTCAATGCTTGTGCAATTGGCTGTTGATCCAGGGTGAAAAATGCAATTTTTCCTTGCAGCATAAAGAACTGGAACAGGCTTGGCTTATCCACTGAAAAACTTGCATAGAGATCGGTATGCAGTTTAAATTCGATTACATCCATGAAATAAAGAATATGGCTGTAATACTGGCAAATAGCAACCCCCTCCACCAGTTCTATCAACTCGGCGGCGTTGGCATAGGGTATCCGGTATTTGCAGTCATCCGGCAGGTTCCCGGTAATATCTTTACCAGGCAATTCAGCAGAAGAAAAATTAAGTGTGATAGGGTTTTTCATAAGGTTGTTAAAAAAATGGCTGCCCCTGTACATATCAGGAGCCTGCCTTAAACGTGTTTAACCATAAATAATCTAATATTCCAATAGCTTATTAATTAAGCCGCTTAATCTCGGCGTTCTTTTTATTCAAAAGTGTGACATGCGTAAATATTTTTTCCCTGGCTGAATAAACGCATTTTTTACATGCGCAAACAGTGGCAAAAGGGTAGCGACTTTTGAGGGCGAAAAAAGGGAGCAAACGCCCAATAATCGCCTGATTATCACTTCAACCCACGTAATTATTGCATAAATCGGCTCTTTTGTGGCTCCTTGCGATGAAAAATGTAAAAAATAGTCACTACCCTTTACCCCTGGAATTTTTTTTCTACTCTCTATAATTTCTTACCAGGTTAAAGTTATGTTCCTG
>JANYAB010000466.1 GCA_025355225.1 Bacteroidota bacterium | reverse complement strand
GGTTCTAACTGTGGTGTTCTTTCAACATTTCCTTAACTTAACGACATTGGGATACCGGCCATGTGGCTAATGCCTGTGCAGTATGAGTGTACAGCCTGGCCCGCCTCTATCGGCGGGAACGCCCAAATCGGCCTGATTCTTAACGCTTATATAAGCCAGTGGATGTACTTTTTTTGCCAAAAAAAAGCACACCCTCCGGCACCATCCAATTAATTCCCTCCACCAACGGTTTTTATCACTCTAACTCTGTTATTATTTAAATCATTGATGTATAGATTTCCTGCCGGATCTACAGACAAGCTGTTGGTCCAGGATAGTAAGGCGTTTGTAGCAGGCCCGCCATCTCCAAAAAATCCATTAGTTCCATTGCCTGCTACCAGGTTTACAATGCCTGTTTTTTTGTCGACTACATAAACCTGCGAAAGGACCTGGTCTGATATGAAAAGCTCGCCATTCTTACCCACTGCGATACCTACCGGCTGAGTAAAAGACGCATTGGTAGCCAGGCCGCCCATGCCACTATTGCCTTCAACGCCGTTGCCTGCTGCTGTAGTAATAATACCCGACGAAGGATTAATTTTTCTTATCCTGTAATTAGATTGATCACTCACGTAAATATCTCCGCTATATGGATCAACGGTAACATTCCATATGCCACTAAACATTGCGTTTGTAGCCGGACCGCCGTCTCCGCTAAATCCCCGGTTTCCATTGCCGGCAACGGTAGTGATTATTTTAGTTCGCATATTCATTTTCCTTAAACGGACTCCTGCTCCATCAACAAACAGCAAGTTTCCTTCTTTATCAAAAGCGATACCAAACGGTATAAAAAGGTTTGTTTCCAAAGCTGTTTTACCGTCGCCGTTAAAATCCGTTAAACCTGTTCCCGCAATTGTTTCAACTATACCGGTACGCCTCTCTACCCGGCGAATCCTGCTATTGCTTAGGTCGGAGATATACAAATTGCCCATATCATCGGTCGCGGTATGAAAGGCGTTGCTGAAACTGGCCTGGGTGGCAGGGCCGCCGTCGCCCGAAAATCCATTAATCCCGTTTCCGGCGATGGTAGTAATGATACCGGTTGCTCCATCTACCTTCCTGATCACCTGGTTACCCAGGTCTGAGATGTAAACATCGCCTCTTTTATCAGCATATACGTTCTGAGGACTATTCAGCAATGCATTCGCGACCGGGCCCCCGTCACCGGCATAGCCATGGACATCGCTGCCCGCAAAAGTGTTGATGATCCACCTGTTTGATTTTGTTTTTAGCGCATCCATAATTGCGGTTGATGCATTGCCGGCAGCAGTGGTTGGTGCTTTTGCCGTGGGCTCGGTGACGTCAGTTTTTTTACAAGCGGTAAAAAAACAAACAAGCAAGAATGACCCTGCCAGGAAACTCTTCATTGTTAGTATAGGTTTCATAATTTTTATTTTTAGGTTGACGAAATTGTCATACTAAAATTGCAAAGAAAGGTACCGGGTGGAAAATTGGTTTTTAATACCCCTGCCAGAATTTCGGCGAATCCTGCAATAACACGGTGTTGAACAGAGAGCATGACTTGAATAATTGAAAAAAACAGGAAATGCAGATACCGGATTATTGAAATTTCCGAAACTAATTTTGGTGATTTGCAGGTTTTACTAATATATTATTCAATAAGGTAAGTATTTGTAGTAAGGGCTTGCCCGGATAAGCATAAGCGGGTGCTGTACTGCCAGTGAGGTTGGGTAAAGTAGTTTATGTGAGCCAGTGAATGTTACTTTTCTTTGGCCGTCAAAGAAAAGTAACCAAAAGAAACTCTCGGCTGCGCCCTGTTCTGTGAAAGTCAGTGAATGGGCTTAGGCTGTGCTATCCGAACATTGCTGATGCCGAATTTTGAGCGTATTTGCGGGTTGTGATTTTATTTTTGCTTTTGTAGGCAGATCAGCTTAGGAAATTGTCTGAACCATGATTTTGCGGATTAAAAGATTTCCATGATTGCTTTTTTTAGGTCAGCAGAACAGCTTCGGGCGAAATTGTCTGAACCGGGATTGAACAGATTAGAAAAATTTCCATGATTATTTTTTTTAAGGTCAGCAGAACACCTTCGGGTGAAATCGGGCAAAATAATGAGGGCCTTGAGCATCGGAAGGGCCATAGCAAATTTTGCCAAGCCAAGGCCTTGAGCGGCAAGAAAGGGCAATAGTTTGCAGCCTGTGATTTTGATTGATTTGCAGCGCAAAGGCCCGTGCGCAGAGAAGCCTTTCTACTGACAAGCGTTTTTGGTTACTTTTGTCGCCACAAAAGTGACTAGGCCCAGCGGCCATGAGCGGAACAATGATCTCATTTACTAAAATCACCTCCAAACCAATAAAGTCAACTAATCACACCCCTGAACCCAAAGCCATTAAAGCCATATAATACAACGCAATGGAACCGGTAACCCTGATTTTCTGTTCTTTTATAAGCCCGTGAATTTCAGCGAGCGGGATTTCAAGGGTTTCGATATCTTCGGTGTGGTCAAATTCGGTATCTGTAGCTTTTTCTGCGTTACGGGCCAGGAAGAAATACATTTTGTTGGTGTCTTTTGTCGGGTTATCATAAACTACAGTCAGCGGCACCACATCGGCGGAGGAATAACCTGTTTCTTCCCGCAGTTCGCGCAGGGCAGCTGCTTCGGCTGATTCGTCAGTTGGATCAAATACCCCTCCCGGAAATTCGAGCAGGACTTCCTTTGCGCCATGTTTGTACTGTTGCACCATAATCACCTTGCCATCGGCCGTTACAGGGAATATCAAAACAACATCCGGCCGGATATTAACGAAGTAATCGTCGATAATTTTACCGGATGGCAGCTCAACGATATCCTTGTGAACGGTGCACCATTTGTTATCAAGGGCAACGTCGGTTTTTATTATTTTCCATTTCTCCATGGGTAGGTTGTTTTAATCTGTTCCCAAATTCAGGACGGGGAATGGGCTAAAGTAAATGTTTGTTTTTGAAATAGGATGGGGTGGGGTTTGTTGGGGGGGGATAAATGTATTTCATACGTTATTTAAATTACTAATATTTTTAGTATCTATCAATTTAAATTCAAATATTTGTATTCAAAATATTTTGAATATGGGCTGGGACGATAAACCAAAAAAGCATGCGCCAGTGGGCGACAGGATACGGTCGATTAAAATAGAGCATATTGATGTAGCCACACCGGAGTGTTTGATCAATAAAATTGTTGAAAAAGCAAGGCACGACAATAAATGGATATACGACCCCTCCATAAGGCGCTGGTACACGCCCGAGGAATTTTTAAGCACCATTAAAAGTTATACCAACCAGGATAAACTGATTCAAAAAGTAGAGTTAAGGGACCCCATTGAAGGTGTAGAGGCGGCATTTCACCAGATACAGGATGTTAACGGCCGCTTAATGCCCTTCATAAAAAAGGTGATCGATTATTTCAAATGATTAGAATTGACCTTTCACCGTTGCAAGATACGCCGGAAGAATTTTTATACTCCTGACATAGGGCTGTCACGTTGCCATTTACTTTTATGGGAATTAATAATTGCTAACCTAAAAAAGAAGCATTACCATGGAAACAAAAGACGGAAAACAAGCCGTTTATGCTGAAACGAGGGTGGAGTGGCGGCAATGGTTGGAACAAAACAGTCAAACGGAGCGGTCCGTCTGGTTGATCCTGTATCACAAAAAAAGCAAAGTTGAGAGCGTCAACTACAACGATGCGATTGAAGAAGCGTTATGTTTTGGGTGGATAGACAGCTTAACCAAAAAACGGGATGCCGAAAGCTACTATGTGACCTTTACGCCCCGTAACCCTAAAAGCCGCTGGAGTGAATCGAACAGGGTACGGGTAGAAAGGTTGCTGGAAAAAGGGGCCATCACCCGGCATGGGCAACGGCTTATTGATATTGCTAAAGATACTGGGAAATGGGAGGCGGTAATAGCGGGAAAATAAACACGTATGCCACTCTGTGTTTCTTTGTGAAAATCTCTGCGTCCTTTGTGGTTAGTTCGTTATTTAACCACTAAGATTCACAGAGAAAGGCGCAGAGTTCACAGAGGCCAAATGCTATTTTGATCGGTTTCGTCGTTTAATTTATTTGAGACGACCTCTTTTGTTAAATAACCAACCCAAATTAACGCCGAATTAATCATACACAATCCTGCGTTATTTACCTAACTTAGTACAACCAATCTTAACCATTTGAAAAAGCTAATCATTATTGAAGACGATACCGACGCCCGTGAAATGGTCGCGTTTACATTTGAGAATGGCGGGTTTGAAGTAACCCGGTGCCGCAAAGAAACGGCTGTTGAAGATATCGCAGCGTCAAAACCCCATATCATCATAATCGACTACCAACTTAACGGCACTCCGGGTAACGAGATCTGTTTAAAACTCAAAGCAAGTGCGCTCACTGGTCATATCCCTATCATTTTGTATTCGGCTACGCTGGATATCGATAAGATCCCGGTCAATACCTGCGCCGATGGTGTGATAGCGAAGCCGTATGAATTGGAAGATTTTGTTTATTTGGTTAATAGGATCGCGTTGTCGTGAGTGGGTGGGTTGGTAGTCGCTGGAAGATTGCAAAGTTCATCAAACAACGGTTTGTGCCGGTGAGGCTGGGTCGAGTGGTTTTTGAAAGTTAGTGGATGTACTTTCTTTTTTTGCAGAAAAAAAGAAAGTACCAAAGAAAAAACTGCCGGCTGCGTCTGATTCTGTGAAAGTTAGTATGGGGGCTTGGCCTGTGATTGCCGAACCAGCCAATGCCGGATTTTTGGGTTATTGACAGCTTGTGGTATTAGTTTTTTCCCCCGTCAACAGATAAGCTTCGGGCGAAATCAGGCAAAACAATGGTGGGCATGTGCGGTTGCAGGGCATAGCAACACTTGCTGAAGCGCAGGCTTGAGCGAACAAAGTAGGGCAAGATTTTGCAGCCCAGGTTTTGGCTGATTTGCAGGGTAATGGCCCGTGCGGCAAAGAAGCATTTCTGCTGAAAGCCTTTTTGGTTACTTTTGTGGCGACAAAAGTGACTAAGCCTCCGCGGCTATGAGCGGGACGATGATTAATTTGAGTACAAATCTCGTCTTACACTGCATTTGTCGCACCGGAAAAGTCTGTCTCGTCCTGAAATAGGTTTACACTTTTCACAAAGTGCCGATTTTTAAAGTGCTGATTATCAGCCCCAAGTCAAAATGGCGTAATTTGCAAGTAGTTTATAATGAGATGTTTATCCGTGTTTACTCTTGTTCAGTGTGCTGGTGAACGTGAACAAGCGTTGTTGAATAGTTAAATGGTTGATTGAGTTAAGTAGTTAATCAGGATGCAAATAAAATGACTAATCCAATTTAATACAACCCAATCCAACTTAGTCAACCTAATCAACTTAATCCAACCCAATCAACCAATCCAATAAAAAACTGTATCTTTGCAAAAATAATTACCCGTTCGCTTACGGCTTTGATTTCTCCAGACGACTCTTCAGATCCGCTTATGCTTCGCGTTAGCACATTTACATTAGATACATTACATGTCATTCGAAAATTTAAATTTAATTGAGCCTATCCTCAGGGCTTTAAAAACTGAGGGTTATACCACGCCTACCCCAATACAGGAACAAGCTATACCCATTGTATTACAACATAAAGACCTGCTTGGCTGCGCACAAACCGGTACCGGGAAAACCGCAGCCTTTGCCATCCCCATTTTACAGTTATTGTACCAGGACAGACTGCAGCACAAGGAGCAAAAAACTATAAAGGCCATAATATTAACGCCAACCCGCGAGCTGGCTATCCAGATTGACGAAAGCTTTGCAGCTTACGGCAGGCATACCGGCTTAAAACACCTGGTGATCTATGGCGGGGTATCGCAAAATCCGCAAACCGATGCGTTGCGCCGCGGAGTGGATATTTTGGTTGCCACACCCGGCCGCCTGCTCGACCTGATGAACCAGCGCTTTGTTCACCTCGACCACATAAAAATGCTGGTACTGGACGAAGCCGACCGGATGCTGGATATGGGTTTTGTGCATGATGTAAAAAAGATCATTGCTAAAGTGCCTGTTAAAAGACAAACGCTGTTCTTTTCGGCCACTATGCCTAACGAAATACAGCAATTAGCCAATACGATATTAACCAACCCATCGAAAGTGGAAGTTACCCCGGCATCGTCTACGGCAGATACGATACAGCAGTCGTTATTTTATGTAGAAAAGTCTGATAAAAGATCGTTACAGTCTCATCTACTGAAATACAAAACGAGTTG
>JANYAB010000463.1 GCA_025355225.1 Bacteroidota bacterium | reverse complement strand
TTTTTACAGATTATGATAATGACGGGTGGCCCGACCTGGTATTAGCAGGCGAATGGATGCCGGTAACATTCTTAAAAAATGAGCATGGTGTATTTAAGAATGTCACAAAAAGTACCGGTACTGCCAATAGGCCGGGTTGGTGGAACAGCATTGCAGCAGGAGATTTCAGACACACCGGCCGAATGGATTACATAGTAGGTAATGTGGGCTTAAATACGTTATACAAAGCAACGGAGCAATACCCGGTTTATATAACCGCTAAAGATTTTGATAAAAACGGAAGCTTTAATGCTATTACCTCTATATTTCTGCCTGATAAGGATGGCAAGAAAAAGGAATTTCCGGCTGTGGGAAGAGATGATATATTAAAGGAGATGATCAGCCTGAAAAGAAAATTCCCCAATTATAAATCATTTGCCGTTGCTACAATGGACGAAATTTTGACACCCGAACAAAGAAAAGATGCGTTAAGGTTAATGTCAAACACCTCTCAATCCTGCTATATGCGCAATGATGGCAAGGGGAAATTCACCGTAATACCTTTACCAGGCCAGGCCCAAATATCTGCCATAAACGGGATGGTAGTTGATGATTTTGATGGCGACGGTAATTTGGATGTGATGATAAATGGTAATGACTTTGGTACCGAGGTGGCTGTTGGAAGATATGACGCATTAAACGGATTAATGTTAAAAGGAGACGGTAAAGGGAACTTTTATCCTCAAAGTATACTTCAAAGCGGAATTTATATACCTGGTGATGGCAAAGCGCTGGCAAAATTGCAAAGCAGCACGGGTAATTACATGCTTGCGGCAAGTCAAAACCGGGGCGAACTTAAAATATTCGAACTCAAAAGAAAAGTAAAAAATATTAAGCTGCAGGAAGACGACGAAAGTGCCATTATCACTTTCAAAAATGGCATGAAGCAAAGGGAGGAATTTTATTTCGGCTCTTCGTTTTTATCACAATCAGGTAGATTTATAACGGTAAATAAAGACGTGAAAGCAATACAAATAACCAAGAGTACGGGGAAAGCAAGAACAATAAGCTTCAATTAATGTGAATCAAGAGCTAAGAAGTAGTTTGTACAACGGATTGCAAATCCCTTTTCCTGGTTCTCGACTTCTTGATTCCTGACTCTTAATCCTTAGCTCTTCCTCAAAAACCCTCATTCATCAAGTAATCTCCCTGCTTAATGTAAAAGATTTCTATAGCAGCGGCATTCCTTATTTCTTCGTGATGTAATTCTTTACAACTAAAAGGAAAAATCATGGAAAACGAAAAAATGGGAACTTCTGATCTTAAGGATGATAACCACGATGGCATAGACAGGCGCGGCTTTCTTGAATGCATGGCCTGGGCCGGTACCGGTGTACTTTGGATGATGTCGGGCGGTATTTTGAAATCATATGGAATGAGCCAGATGATTGACAAAACTACCGGCGGAATAAAAAAGGGATTGATCGTCCCTAAATCTGATTTCAGCTTTGTGCAGATTAGCGACAGTCATATTGGTTTCAACAAGGCGGCAAACCCCGATGTTACCGGCACGCTGCAGGCAACCATTGCAAAGATCAACGCAATGCCAACTGCGCCAAAATTTATACTGCATACCGGTGACCTTTCTCATTTGGCCCAGGCAGATCAATTCGACACACTGGAGCAGAGTTTAAAAAGTGTTAAAACCGACAAAATATTTTATGTACCCGGTGAACACGATCTTACTGATAATGGGAAATTATACCTGGAACGCTACGGAAAAGCAACCAAAGGCGACGGATGGTACAGTTTCGACTCGAATGGCGTGCATTTTATCGGCCTGGTAAATGCTTTGGTGCAGGTAGACGGCGGCCTTGGGGTGTTAGGGAATGATCAGCTTAAGTGGCTGGAAGATGATTTGAAAAGATATTCAAACAGTACGCCTATCGTGGTATTTGCGCATATCCCTTTGTGGGCGGTTTATCCGCAATGGGGCTGGGGAACCAAGGACAGCGAGCAGGCCTTAACCTTATTAAGGCGTTTTGGATCGGTATCTGTTTTAAATGGCCATATTCATCAAACTATACAAAAGATAGAAGGTAACATTACTTTCCATACGGCTATGTCGACAGCGTTTCCGCAACCGGCGCCCGGCTCGGCCCCTTCCCCTGGTCCTATGAAAGTGCCGGCAGAAAAGCTCCGCAGCGTGTTGGGGTTAACGGATGTAAATTATGTTGAACACAATCATACCCTTGCTATAACGGACTCTCCATTGATGGAAGCGGGTGCACAATAGTTTGTTGTTAATGGTTCATAGTTCATAGTTAAGAGCTCATTGGCTCTGCTGTTGATCCCAAACAAATAATAAAAAATTCATGAAGAAAATAGCGTTAATTATAATTGCCTTATTGACAGGCAACCTGGTTTTTGCACAATATAAGCCAGTTGATCAGGGTTCGTCCTTGCAATTCACCATTAAAAACTTTGGTTTCGATGTAACAGGTACTTTTACCGGTCTACAGGGGGATATAAAATTTGACCCTCAAAAACCGGGCGAAAGCAGCTTTGATGTTACTATTGATGCGAAAACCGTCAATACCGACCATAGTATGCGTGATGGCCATTTACGGGATAATAGCTTTTTTGATGTGAAGAATTATCCCAATATCCATTTTGTATCAACCAGGATTACCAGTAAAAATGGCGGATTTTTGGTTCTGGGAAAGCTTATGATTAAGAACCAGTCGAAGGAAATTCTTTTCCCATTTACGGCTTCGCCATCAAATGACGGCTACCTGTTTAAAGGAACACTTAAAATAAACAGGAAGGATTTTGGTGTGGGCGGAACCAGCACCGTTTCGGATAACCTGGAAGTATCATTAAACATATTGGTCAAAAAAGTTTAAAGTATGAAGATCAACCCTAAACTTTTGGTGATCATAGCCCTCGCCACTATCGTATTTACTGGTGCTGCGGCGACAACGGATCTGAAGCCAAGTGAAGAAACTAATACTTATGTCAACCTGAAGGTATTGCCGAAAAACATCAGCTCTAAAGACTTGCAAAAGATAATGGTGGATGATTTTGAAGATGCCCTGGGGGTATCCTGCAATTTTTGCCATGCCGCGGATAAGAGCACGGGTAAGCTGGATTACGCCAGCGATGAAAAGCCCGAAAAAGCAATTGCGCGTTCCATGATGCGGATGACCATAGGTATCAACAAAAAGTATTTTAAAATAAAGCACCCGATGATCGGCAGCACTGAGCTGACCGCTACCTGTAATACCTGCCATAATGGAGTGCCGTTTCCGGATGGGAAGGGGAATTAGTTGATTGGGTTGATTGGGAGAGTGGTTGGTTAGAGAAATGAAGGATGCTATATCGTTTTAGTTAAAGCCCGGGGTTTTTAATGCAAATCTTTCAATTTAGTTTCGCTAAGACAAACAACAATGGCCGTTGGCGATTAAATTTGTATCCAGTTAAACTTAAAAGAGCAAAAACATGTCAGAGGACAGAACGGCAGCTATTCAGATTGGCGAGGACGAATTCAAGAAAATTGGGTACCAATTGATTGATGACATTTCAGAGTTTATTTCTACGATAGAAAAAAGGCCTGTAACGCCGGGCGAGACCCCCCGGCAACTGCAGGAACTAATTGGAGATAATGGCCTGCCTGAAAACGGTGCGCCGGCCGAGGAAATACTTTTAAGGGCGACCGGCTTATTGCTTAACCATTCGCTTTTAAATGGTCATCCCAAATTTTCTGGTTACATCACTTCTTCTCCCGCACCCCTCGGTGCATTGGCTGATTTATTGGCTGCTGCTGTCAATCCGAATGTTGGCGCAAATATTTTAAGCCCGGTAGCAACAGAAATAGAAAAGCAAACGGTAAAATGGCTTACCGAGTTCATTGGTGTCCCGGCCACTTATGGAGGATTATTGGTTAGTGGCGGCAATATGGCAAACTTTACCGCTTTTTTGGCCGCAAGAACAGTTAAGGCGCCTAAAATTATTAAAGAGGAAGGTATTTCAAATTCATCAATGAAATTAACCGTCTATTGCCCAAAATCTACCCATACCTGGATAGAAAAGGCTGCCGTGTTATTCGGTCTCGGGCTTAACGCGATTCGTTGGATAAAAACTGATGATGCCAATAAAATGGATAATGAAGCGTTGGAGCAGGCGATTAAGGATGATCTAACAAATAGCTGCCATCCTATTATGGTTATTGGCACGGCGGGCGATGTAAGCACAGGCGCTGTGGATGATCTGAAAGGAATTGCCGCTATTTGTAAAAAATACAATTTGTGGTTTCATGTTGACGGGGCGTATGGGATGCCCGCCGCAATAATACCCGAACTTAAACCTATTTTTGAAGGCATTGAAGAAGCTGATTCAATTGCGCTGGACCCTCATAAGTGGTTATACAGTCCGCTTGAAGCCGGTTGTACCTTAGTAAAAAATCCGGATCACCTGTTAGAGACTTATAGTTCCCACCCCGTTTATTATAATTTTAGTAACAACGATGGGCTCCAAACTCATAATTATTACGAATACGGCTTCCAGAATTCGCGCGGTTTCAGAGCGTTGAAAATTTGGACCACATTACAGCAAGTTGGCCGCACAGGCTATGTTAAACTAATTGCGGAGGACATTGCGCTGTCGAAGTTGTTATTTCAGCTGGCAAACGAGCATCCTGAGCTGGAGGCCATAACCCAAAACTTAAGTATCACAACGTTAAGATATATCCCGGCAGGTTATGATGTGGGCCCGGAAGAGCGGGAACAGTATTTAAATGCTTTGAATGAGATATTGCTGAATGATTTACAGACCGGCGGTGAGGTATTTTTATCGAACGCTGTTGTTGGCGGAAAATATTGTTTAAGAAGCTGTATCGTGAATTTTCGTACCTCTGAGAAAGATATTCAGGAGACGATACAAATTATAGTTAAAGAGGGACGAAAAGCGCACGAAAACCTGATGAAAAAGTCAACCCACAGCGTTAATTGAACAACGAACCCTAAGCGCAGCTTAGGGTTCGTTGTTCAATAGTATAGCTAACCGGGTACTGCCTCCAATTAATATTTAAGTACAAAAAACCCGGTACTGTGTTTGGTTTCATTACCAACTTTATACTCCAGCGAATAAAAATAAGTGCCCGGCAGCTGCATTGCTCCATTTTGATTAGAATGCCCGTCGAATACTCTTGTGATGTTGTTATACCCCTGGGTTTCAAATATCAGCGATCCATTGCGGTTCACGATCAGTAATTTATTTTCGGGGTAAGCCGTAATACCATCAATCAGCAAAACATCATTGAGGCCATCACCATTGGGCGAAACACCCTGGTGCACTTTTACCCCATCCGCGGCAGGTTGATCACTGCCGGTTCCATCGGCAATACTTACGGTCTCGAAAAGACTGCTCATCGCACCTGCCTCCTTGGTCACTGCAAGAGAATAGATTTTTGAAACAGTGCCGTTTTGGGCGGTTACTATAATAGTAATATTGTTAACACCGGCGCTTAAGGGAATGGTGGGCGAAGCGGTGCCGGATGTTACAGCTATGCCGTTCACTGTTACCGTTGCACCAGCATCGGCCGTTGTAGGCGTCACCGTGATCCCTGTTGTTGTTCGTCCGGCACGTGCGGTATAGCTGAATGTGCCACTGGCAAAGGCCGGGCTAAGTGTTCCCTTGCTGAGCTGCAGGTTTGCAAGCAGGGCGTTCTCTGACGGACCGCGGTTTACTGTTAATGTATAACTCACAGCAGTACTATCTTTGGTCACAACTATCGTAATCGTATTGGGACCCACTGCTACAGGTAAACCTGCGGACGGTGAACCTGATGCCACCGTTGCGCCGTTAACCGTTATAGTAGCCGTAGGGTCGGCCGCGGTAGGAGTTACCGTAATGAAGGTCGTCGCATTAGATATATTTGCGATATAGCTGAATGTGCCGCTGGCAAAGGCGGGGCTAAGGGTTCCTTTGCTGATCTTTAGTTTAGTGAGGCTGGCGTTGGTTGTGCCTCCGGCCCTTGTTACTGTTACCGTATAAGTTTTGGTTGTCGTTCCATCCTGCGCGGTCACAATGGTTGTGATTGTATTTGCGCCTACCAACAAAGGAATAGCCGCAGACGGTGAACCCGATGCTACGGTTACGCCGTTAACAGTTACCGTTGCAGCAGGGCTGCTGGTGGTTGGTGTTAATGTAATAGCTGTTATAAGATTGCCGACGGAAGCCGTGTAGTTTGTAGTGCCACTTGCAAATACCGGGGTTAAGGACCCATTACTAAGGGTAAGGTTTGTGAGGTTGGCATTATTTGATGTGATGGTTGGGTTAACCGTGATCGTAAATGTGATCGGCGTGCCGCTGACAGTTGTGGTGTTTGTAACAAAATTCCCGAGCGAGTATGGCAATGCCCCTACAGGTATTGTAGCTATTACCGTATTGGTTGTAGTGTTGATCACCACCACATTCCCGGAAAGACTTGCAGCATACACCCTGCTCCCGTCCGGGCTTATCGATATTCCATATAATTGATTTGCCGCTACAGGTATTGTAGCCATTACCGTATTGGTTGCTGTATTAAGCACTAATACCGACGGAGAGAAAGTTGCTACATACGCCTTGCTGCCATCCGGGCTTAGAACTATCCCATAGGAGAGTGGCGGCGCCGGAATAGTTGATACTACGGTATTGGTTGCAGCATCGATCACAGAGATAATGTTTGAACCAGAGTTTGTAACAAATACCTTTTTACTATCAAGGGTTACCGCTATGGCAATAGGGTAAGGATTGGGGCCTGTTCCTACAGGTATTGTGGCTATAACCGTTTTGGAGGCGGTACTTATAACCGTCACACTTTTTGCAATGCTATTTGCCACATACACCCGGCTGCCATCCGGGCTTATTGATATCCCGGTATTACCGCCAACAATGGGTATGGTATCTGTTACTGCGTTGGTTGCGGTACTGATCACTGCTACATTATTACCGATGACTGCATAAAGCTTGCTGCCATCGGGAGAAACAACCAAAGTGAACGGACCGGTCCCTGTTGGTATGGTATTTACAACTGCATTGGTATTGGTATTAATGACTGAGATGAATGAAGAACCAGAATTCGCGATATACACTGTACTGCCGTCGGGGGTAGCAGCTACACCAAATGGCAATGCCCCTACAGGTATTGTAGCTACCACGGTATTGGTTGCGGTATTGATAACAGAAACATTATTTGAATCGTGATTCGGAATATAAGCGAATCCTCTTGCTATTGATACAGGGGTAACTGTAATGGTGGCTGTTACCGGGCTGGTGCTTGCGTTAATAGCAGTGAAGGAAGGAATATTACCGCTGCCGCTTGCAGCTAAGCCTATACCCGGGGTATTATTAACCCAACTAAATCCTCCCGAGCCTGTAAAATTAACCGCAGTTGTTGCAGCTCCGTTGTTAACCGTTTGATTAGCTACCGGGTTTACCGTAGGTATGGCATTTACAAATCCTGTCACCGGTATATTTTGACTGAGCGCCCCGGCTGAAGTCAGTGTTACATTGCCGGTTATACTTCCTGTTGGGGCCGAAGCGGCGGAGCGGACATACACCGTAGTCGTGTTAACCAATCCACCCGATTGATTGAGCGTTACACTGCTGCCATAACCACTGCCCGGCGCAAGCGATACCTCGAAGTTCGTTGGAGCTGTGACGGTAATATCGGCCGTCAAACCATTGCCTGAGACCGTAAACTGCTGGATATTGGGACTAACTGAAGCTGAGCCAGCAAACGCAATGATTGCGCCCGTTGGCGAACCCGCATTTATAAATGGTATTAAAGTTACTGTTATGGTATAAGTTTTAGTTGTTGTTCCATCCGCGGCAGTTACAACGGCGGTGATGGTATTTTGTCCTGCTGTTAAAGGAATACTTGCCGATGAGTCGCGTGCTACAATTGTACTATTAATTTTTACTGTGGCATTTGGATTATTTGTTGTAGGTGTAATGATGAGTGATGAAATATTGCTGACGGTATCTGTATAGCTTGTTGTTCCGCTTGCAAATGCCGGGGTTAAGGCGCCACTGTTAACGGTAAGATTTGAAAGACTGGCATCGTCTATTGCTGCATTTGTGTTTACCGTTATGTTAACAGTCGCAGTACCGCTGCCCCCCCCGTTATGGGCTATCACTGTATAATTGGTTGCCGGGCTCACTGCCGTTGGTGTTCCGCTGACGGTACCTGTTACATTGTCAAAGTTAAGTCCCAAAGACAACGGAGGGTCGATGGCATAACCCAACGCGTTTATTTTGCGGATATTTATGAATGACTGTGAGCCTATGGCATTTTGCACGCCGGCTTCACCGACATAAACATTCCCTTGTCCGTCTGTCGCGACGCTCACCGGATTGGCGAAACTTGCAACGGTACCCGGCCCATTGACCGAAGCGAATGTGCCATTTCCAGATAATGTGGTTACAACACCTGAAGGACTAATCGCCCGGATCAGGTTATTTCCCTGGTCCGCAACATACAAGTAACCGAAGGCATCGGCAGCAACACCCTGAGGGCCGTTAAAACTGGCCGCCGCACCAGTGCCGTTTATTGATCCGGCAGTTCCGCTGCCGGCAAATGTAGTCACTACACCCGCCGGGGTTATCTTACGGATAAGATTATTACCCTGGTCGGCAACATAAACGTTACCGGAAACATCCGCTGTTACCCCGTTAGGTGCGTTGAAGCTGGCTGCCATACCGGTGCCATTAGCCGCCCCCGCCGCACCGCTTCCGGCCAGCGTGGTTACTACTCCGGCTGGTGTGATCTTTCTGATCAGGTTATTACCCTTATCGGCTACGTATAAATTACCTTGTCTATCCATTGCCAGACCGGTAGGATTGTTAAAGCTCGCCGCCGCGCCTGTACCATTTGTCGAACCAACTGCACCGCTACCGGCGAATGTTGTCATCACGCCTGCCGGACCTCCGGCGGTGATCTTACGTATCAATTGATTTTGGGTATCGGCCACGTAAATATTGCCCTGCAAATCTGTTGTCACCCCTTGTGGATTGTTGAGGTTAAATGGCACGGCCGCGCCATCTATAAGAGTAGTCACCGCGCCCGCGGGTGTTATCCTGCGAATAAGACTATTGCCTAATCCGAATAAGGGGTTGCCATCAATAGCATCAGCAACGTACACATTACCTGCAGCGTCAACCGCTATGCCGGCGGGATTAGCAAAACTCGCCGCAGTAGTATCAGCGCCATCCCCCCTACCAAGGAATCCAGTCCCTGCCAGGGTGGTTGCCTGTCCATACGATAAAGCTGGCACCGCGCCGCCCGTGTTTGAAGGGTTTATTGAAGCGATTGTAACCCCGATATTGAACGTTTGCGGGCCTGGATAACTAATATTTGGCGGCGGCACCTGGTTGTTTACTGTTATATTAATTGTTACCGGGTCGCTCCCGCCACTATTGTTAGCTGTTATACTGTAAGTAGTTGCCGGGCTTACCGTTGTTGGTATACCGCTTATAATACCTGTCTTATCATCAAATACTAAACCTGCCGGCAAGGGAGTGTTTAAAACATAACTTCCCGCCACAGGGAATACAGTCCCACCTGTATTGGTTGGGATTGCTAAAAAGGGCGTTCCGGTAGTGGCAGTTAGCGGGTTCCCGGGATAGGAAATCGCTGGCGGCGCGTTACTTACCGTTATATTGATTGCTGCGACACCGCTGCCGGCGGCATTAAATGCTGCAATCATGTAGCTTGTTGTCGGGGTAACTACGGTCGGCGTACCACTGATGGTGCCCGAATTTCCGTCAAATAACAGCCCGGCGGGTAAGGCCTGCGTGGTCTTTTCCACGCTACTACCATCGCCTGCATACACATTGCCCAAAGCGTCAACTGCTATGCCACCGCTGATATTAGTGAAAGCGTAAGTAATTACCCCTCCTGCGCTGATCTGGCGGATGGCACCATTATTTATATCTGCTACGTATACGTTATCAGACGCATCGACCGCCAAACCAAAGGCAAAATTGAAACTTGCTGGTCCAAGGATACTACTGTCGTTTGAACCGAAGGCGGGGTTGCCAGCCACCGTTGATACTACCCCGGCCGGGGTTATTTCCCGGATCTCGAGAAAGTCGCCCACAAACAAATTGCCTGCAGCATCAATTGTTAAACCATATGGGCTAAAAAAACTTGCCGCTATGCCTGTACCGTCGATCCAGGCTGCAGTGCCGCTGCCGGCAAAAGTAGTTACCACGCCTGCAGGGGTGATCTTGCGAATAAGGCTATTCCCGTTATCCGCTACATATACATTGCCGCTCCCGTCAACGGCTATGCCCTGGGGGTTATTAAAACTTGCTGCTGCGCCTGTACCATTTGCCGAGCCCGCTGCGCCGCTTCCGGCAAATGTAGTTACCACGGCCGAGGGGGTGATCTTACGGATAAGGTTATTCGCTGCATCTGTCACATACATATTGCCAGAATTGTCAAAAGCCACTCCCGTTGGCGCATTGAAACTTGCTGCTATGCCTGTGCCATTTACTGCACCGGCGGCACCGCTTCCTGCGAAAATTGTAACCACACCAGCGGGGCTGATCTTTTTTATCAAGTTATTGTGGTTGTCTGCCGCATACAAATTGCCGGATGCATCAAATGCCAGTCCGGCGGCAGGACCGTTGATGGATACAAAAGGCCTTATCCCTGACAAAACGGCGAAGCTAGCCACTTCAGCGCCAGTGCCGCCAATGCTTGATGGAGTTAATGGAGTAATTGGTGTACCGACGAAATAATTTGGAGGGCCGGGATAGGTTATGACCGGAGGTATTGACTGGGGAAAGATAATCTGTGCCGAAAGGTGATTAAATCTTACTAATAATAGTAAGAAAATAATTGCAGATAAAACTTTTTTCATGTCGGTTAATGTTATGTTTAATATTATATATTTTCAGTTAATTTTTAATCCTTAACTATTATTATAAAGCAATACATGGGAGCTCCGTGTTATCAGGATCATATTTAATGATGCCGATAACGGAGGCATTTGTAAAATGCAGTTCAACACGGACCAGCGGTCTGTGAAAACATACAATAATCTGTTTTTCAGGTATAAACGCCGGATAAATTCAATTTCGGCTGACGGACAGGTTTGTGCTTGTATTTATTATTAAAAAGAAAAAAGAATAACTTGGTGGTAGATAAAAGTTTTTTGTAAAAAAAAAGCCAGGTAACCTGAGTTAGGGTTTCAGGCACTTAAAGTTATATAATATATTTTTACAATTACAATAATAATAGAAGATATTTTATTTTTTTTAAGAGGCAAATTTGAGACGCTCAATTCAGATGATATGGGTATTCGTATGCCC
>JANYAB010000457.1 GCA_025355225.1 Bacteroidota bacterium | reverse complement strand
CTTTTACAGCGCCGGGGCTGGCCGCTGTAAAACTCAGGTTGGTGGAAAGCGGAGTAAACCAGTCTGCAACGGTAACGCTCCCCTGGTTTAGCGTTCCTGTAGCGCCTAATGTGGCAGGCTGCGGAACGTAAGCGGCGGTGGTTTCGGTCGCATAAGCGGCAAAGGATCTGTCTCCCCTAAAAAAGCATAGAAATCCATTACCTACGGGAATATTTGCGGTGGTATAAGTAGCGTCGTTCATCCCATAAGTAGGAGAAGTAAGAATGTTGTTAATCCCTATGAAGTTACTATTTGTGAAAGAGCTATATAATGGTGTCAGGTTTTCGCGGTATAAATACAGCGTAGGATTCGCCGCAACGGTATTATCAAAACCACCTGTGACATTTGTTTTCGTGCCTGTCAGGATAATTGTGTTCTTCAAATAATTGATACTGTATACTTTATTTGCACCTACTGTGGTGGCGTAAACGGGTGATGATAGTAAACGGTAGCCTCTGTAGCCGGTGCCGCCCTGGACGAAGCGCTGGGCATTGACATTGCCGGTAATACTGGCGACCGCAGGAATTGCCGCTACTGTAGCTGTACTATTAGCATCTGAATTTAATGTTAAATGGCCATTTGCATTTAAAGAAGTTGCGTTAACCATGTTTAATATGCCTGTACTTGCAACTGAAAAATTGCCCGAACTCATAACGGCTGGACTTCCCGCACCGCCGGCACCGTTAAAAAATACATTGGTAAACATCGTGCCGGAGCCATTATCGAGGAGAGTCTCACTTTGACCATTAAAAACCATATTGCCGGTGCCCTGTGTATAAGTACCGCTATTGGTATAATTACCCGACATAGTGAATATCCCGGTTTGCGGGTTTAAAGTGCCCGAATTAGCCACATTTCCTGTTACTACGACGTAGCCGCTGTTAGCTATTAGATAAGCATTTGACGAAATTATTATGCCTTGCCCAAATAGGAGTGATGGTATGAGCATCAATCCCAGGATAAATGATAGTATGTGATTTTTACTTTTCATGACATATATTTTTTGAAAACTATACCCGGGTGCTGCTTTGTATGGCCCATTTTTCAAGCAGGTTTACAAGCTCTTCCAGGTTTACAGGTTTACTGAGATAGTCGTCCATTCCGGCCCTCAGGCATTCTTCACGGTCGCCTTGCAAAGTATTGGCCGTCATAGCAATAATAACCGGTTGATTACTCAGGCAAACACGGATCATTTTAGTGGCCTCAAGCCCATCCATTTCCGGCATTTGCACGTCCATAAGTATCACATCATAATATTTGTTACTCACTTCTTCCAGCACCTCTTTACCATTGTTGGTCATTTTAGGATCGTAACCCAGCTTATTTAAAATCTTGCCGACTATTTTTTGGATCATCATATTATCCTCGGCTACCAGGATACTTAATGGGTACTGTTTTGCAAAATCGACAGACAGTTTTTGCTTGTTGTTACGATCACTCACCTCGCTCATCAAAGTAACTTTCCCGGTCTGTCTGATAAGGGAGGTCACCTGTTCTTTCAAAATGTGCCGCCTGATGGGTTTGTTTATAACTGAACTAAAAAGCTCGGGATGTTTTTTATAATCCTCATCTCCGGTTTTGTTCAGCAGCATAACGGGTGTGTCCGGGTATGATTTTTTTATTGATTGAGTCAGTGTAATACCATCCATCTCAGGCATTTGCAGATCGGTAATTATTAAATCTAAATCTGGCTTGGCTGATAATATTTCCAGGGCCTGTTTGCTGGATCCAGCCTCGAATACTATCATATTCCAGGCTTCGAACCTGTTTCTGAGCATATCCCTTACGGCGGTATTATCGTCAATTATCAATACTTTTTTACCTTTAATATCGCTGCTGGTTGGAGGGGATAGGGGCTGTACGTTTGTTCTAAACGTCATGGTGAAATGAAAGCTGGTACCTTTGTTTTCTACACTGTCAACTACGATGGTACCACCCATCAGCATCACCAGGTTTTTGCAAATGATCAATCCAACGCCGGTGACGCCTTCAGGCTTCAGTGCTGGTGTTGTTTGCATTAGCGCTTTTGATAATTCTCTGATTTTAGCCTCCGACATGCCGGTACCGCTATCTCTTACCTCGAACATCAGCTTTACACGGTTATCCTCAACAACTTCAATAAATTGTACGCCTATATAAATTTCTCCTCTACGTGTGAATCTGATGGCATTTTCTACCAGGTTCATCAATATCTGTCTAAAGCGCTGATTGTCGCCAACAATTTGAACGGGCACCTTATTTTCCATCCGGTAAACCAGGTCCAAACCCGCCTGCGCTGCCTTAACAGCAAAAACATCCAATACTTCTTCAATGCTGTTACGCAGATTAAATTCTTTAACATCGAGCTCCTTGCCTGTGTCCACTTTTGAGTACTCAAGTATATCTTTCATCAATATATCATTGATCAGCCCAAGCAAACTTTCGCCGGAAAGCAGGATGGCAGAAGCATATTCATGCTGCTCGGGGTTTAGTGTAGTTTCGGTGAGCAGCGATGCCATGCCCATTAGGGTGGTCATGGGGGTGCGTATGTCGTGGCTTATTTGTGATAAAAGAAGGCTTTTATTCGTATTAGCGGTCTGAGCATCTTCGCGGACGATCTGTTCATTCCGCCGGGCATAAGTCAGCAATTCGTCCCTTTGAAGAAGTGCGCTTTGCTGTTCAGCTATCTGAATTGATAGCTTGTTTATTGTGGACCGGTGGTAGAAATAGCCAAATACTGCGGCAACAAAAAGAATTACCAGGTAAAACCACCAGGTTAAATAAAAAACAACAAGCAAAATATTGCCGGTATTTATAAAAAGCTCATGATCTGTAAACATATTCTTTATTAAAATTTATCAGTTTATTGTTTTATAGCTAAACCACTTTTATTTTTTTCTAACTACCCCATTCTATATTTAATCCTAAAACAAAGTATCTTTCACTTGTTGCGGGATTAAAAACATAGAGCGGAATGCTCCAATTTTTATGTACGTATTTAACTAAAATGCCTTTTTCAAACAGTCCCCTGGTTTGCTGTAAGGATACGCCGGCCGACACCCACTCTTTTAGCTGATAAGTTAGATCAGACCAGCTATAGGTGAAATTTTTTGCCAGGTTTTGTATTGAAAACGTGTATTGTGATTGCGACCAGAACGATATTTTTTTATAATCCAGCGCAACATTTGCGCCGATAGAGCCTCCATTAAAACTGCCTGCCACAAGCCCGGCTATGGGGGTGATGGAATAAGATATCAATGCTTTTTTCCTGAAGGTTTTCCCGAAGTAAAAAGACGTCGAATTGATGGCTTCATAATTAACCCGGCCCTCGATGTACCAATTTCCAGGTGTACGATAGCCCACAACGGGTACCCAGCTAAAAGGCCTGTTTTCACCTAAATAATAGTTTTGTTCGACGGTGCCGCCATTCGACTGGCTAAACCCTTTAAGCAACAACCCGGAGAGCGCCATTGTCAACAGTAGCCTTCTTTTCATTTTCGATAATTATTAATTCTGCGGTTGCCAATTTGTTGAGCAGGTTAATTTCTTCCAGGTGCGGCCGCCAGTTAAAAACAAGTTCATCAATAGGATGCCACAATATTACCCACGAAAAAACATCAAGACTGTTGCTAACCGCCGAACTGATGCCCTTGCCCGAAGTCAGCACCATTGGTACGAGGATGTGGAACAGCGTTACGATCAGGGTACTCGCGATAAGCATCGTGATGTTGCGGCGTTTGTATTTTTTAAAGTTCTTTATTTTATCCTCTTTCAACTCGGTAAAATGGCGGCGGATAGCGTACATCATGGGTTCGGCATATTGTTTATCTATCTCGTTTGTGTACTTAAACTTGTAAAAGATCACATCGTACCTTTTAAATAAAGCAACGTTATCCCTTATATACCGCTCAAAATGATGGCTCAGCTGGCGTTTGTAAATCGGCGCCGGATCGTGAGGATTAAAATAACCCTGTATCACAAGCTGGTCTAGCGTTAGGTAAACGTTGATCGTTTTAGGCGTGTAATTTTTCATTCTTATATTTTTATCACTATTGGATCACAGTCACGTCGAAAACAATGGTGCCAAGAGCACGCGCAGTAGCATCCGCATTTACAAAACCAATGTCAACACTATTAGCACCAGTTACCCGCGACCATGACATAGAAATGCCTGCCGGTAATGCCGTTCTCGGATTAATAATCAAATTTGCGTGAAGGGCG
>JANYAB010000072.1 GCA_025355225.1 Bacteroidota bacterium | reverse complement strand
GTCGCCTTTTCCTGTTTATTGTAATAAATGTTGGTGGTCTGACGCTTGGGATGCACGTTCCTTTGGCAAGGATTATGATCCATCTAAATCAATTTAGCTAACCCAACCGGGTGAAAATAAAACAACGTTGTAATTGTTTGTTATTAAGTATTATTAATGCGGATTTCTGGTTCGGGGTTGTTTAGAAACAAATGGGTGCATCGAATCAATCCCATTTCTTTTCATTAAAAACGCTATCCAAAGTCAGTTTTGCAAACTTGTAGATGTCGCGCCCCTTTAAAACCTTCACAGCTTGTTCAGGAGTCATTTTATAATTTTTGTTTAACTCCAGGCAAAACTATAACAGTGGCTTTGCGCGCCAAAACTCGCATACTTACGGAGTTTTAATTTCCATAAGGATGGAATAAGTATGTGTGTAAACTATTCCCAGTCAAGCTGCTGTTTAATTACTGATTGATAAGCTGCGGTTCTGATTAATAAATACTTTGCAGCAATTAAAATAATGCATCTTAGTTGCATAAATTAAAAAATATAAATATGTTAGACCTAAGCATATGAGCCACATTGTTTTAATTTTTTTAAGACAGGACTATAACAAATGGCTTACTAACCAGCTAAATTACCGTAGGTTCCATTTTTTTTTTACCTTGGTAATTCGCCTTGTATTATAAACTAATTGATATAAACATAAAATGTTACCCCTAGAGTTAGCTGACTTCACTGATGAAGAGCTTTTAAAAGAAGTTCAGGCTGGTAATAGACGAGCTTTTGAACTTATTTATAATCGCTATAAGGGGGTTTTATATATCCATGCATATAAAATGCTTCGCGATGAAGACGAGGCAAAAGATGTTGTTCAGGAATTGTTCACCAAATTATACAGCAAAGCAGGCATAATATTCGTCAGAACCACTCTTTCAGCATATCTCTATGCTTCGGTACGTAACAGAATATTAGATATAATTGCACATAAACGCATTAAGACGGACTATCTAGTTTCGCTTGAAGATTTTGTACGTCAGGGTGCTTATACCACGGATCAGTTGGTGAGGGAAAAAGAACTTGCTTTTCAAATAGAAAAAGAGGTGTCTTTGCTCCCAGAGAAAATGCGGCAAATATTTGAAATGAGTCGTAATGCAAACCTTTCACACAAAGAAATTGCAGCAAAGCTTGATATTTCTGACAAAACTGTTAAAAAGCAAATTAGCAATGCTATAAAGCTTATAAAAGTAAAACTCCATTTGTATGGAATAAGCACTGCAATCGTCTGTTTGTTAGATGCTTTTTTTAAAGATAAATAGTAAATTATTTTTTTTTCATTTCACTCTACTACCAAGGCCCCTCAGGCCCGTCATGTAATAAAAATGTTACTTCTGGTAAACATTAAATAAAGCATAATGAACTCAAACGCAAAACTATTACTGGAAAAATATAAGGCAGGAACATGCACTGCCGAAGAGATAGCTCTGCTTGAAAGCTGGTACATTAAAGAGGCAGCGGCAAGGAATATTTCAGTTAGCGAAATAAATATTGATAAAATAACTGATTTGAGACTAACGGAATTAGAGCCGGATATTGCTGTTGTCAAAACCATGCCACGGGTAAGGTATATAAAAATATGGCAGGTCGCCGCGTCAATTGCCTTAACAGTTTGCGTCAGCTTTCTAGCGTATCATTACCTTGGTGCGTTTGATAACGACCATGTTCATCCAAAATACGTTGTCAACCAGACGCCTAAGGGGACGATTCACAAGATTGTTTTACCCGATGGTTCAACTGTTTGGCTTAATGCGGGTTCTTTACTTAAATATCCAAAAACATTTGAAGGTAAGGTACGTAAGGTAGAGCTTGTGGACGGACAGGTGTTTTTTGATATAAAGCATATGGACGGCCATCCCTTTGTTGTTAAAACAAGCAACTTAAATATCACCGTTTTGGGGACATCATTTGATGTAAAAGCTTACAAAAACGAAAAAATCACCAAAGTAAGTGTGTTAACCGGCAAGGTAGGGATCAGCGTACAGGGACAAGTAAATAAGCCGGTAATTATGCTGTTGCCGAGTCAGCAGGTTGTTTTAAATAACGTTACAGACCATATTGTTAAAGGCACCGCCAAAGCTGTCGCAATTGAATCGTGGCGCAGCAATGTTCTCGTTTTTGATGATGAAGACCTGAACCTGGTCTTTAAAGCTTTGGAGCGGAAATACAATACGAAAATCAATGTGGAAGATAATGGATTGCTTGATCAGCACATATCCATCAAATTAAATGCACAACCACTTACTAATATTCTTGACGTTTTAAGCTTTACTAAACACTTTAAATATGAGATGCCCAATGACAGTACAGTAATTATCAAAAAATAATTCCCCGCCTGGCAGCCAGATGGGGGAAGTAACCGGGAACACGACAAATGCTCCCGGAAATAAGTAAAAGCCACTGTACACATGCTTGAGACCCATGAACAGGAGGCTGTAGTTTAACTAACTTTAAACCAATACAAAGATGATTAATTTTTACGGCAAATCATTGCCCTTACTTAAAAAATGTATGCGCATTTCTACGCTAATTATTTGCATACAAACGTGTTGCAGCACACTGCTGATGGCGCATGAAACCAGGGCGCAAGACATCAACCTGAATTTGAAGAAGGCAAATATAAAAGAGGTTTTCAATGAAATTGAACAGCAATGCACGGTAACCTTTGTGTACGATGACAAAGTAGTAAATAGTCTGTCTTCAATAACGCTGCATGTGTACAATCAGCCTCTTGCCGAGGTATTAAAACAACTGCAGGATAAAACCCAGTTACAGTTTAAAAGGGCGGGAACCCTGATTGGCGTGGCACACGATATATCCAGCATGCCCGATCTTACCCAGACACAGGTTACTACCACTAATAATGCAACGTCTGTAACAGGTATTGTAAAAGACGTAACGGGGTATCCTTTACCGGGTGTAACCGTGCAGGTAAAGGGAGCAAATACCTCCACTGCAACATCAGCAAACGGAGCTTTTTCAATTAATGCCCCTAAAGGCAGTGTGTTAATATTTCGGTTTGTAGGCTATCAAACAAAGGAAGTTACTGTCGGGGACGAAACTAATATTACAGTCGTTCTTAATGAAAGTCAAAATGCACTTAGCGAAGTTGTTGTTGTAGGTTATGGTAGTACAACAAAAGGACAACTAACCAGCGCTGTATCGACAGTTAAAGCCGAAAACTTTAACCCTGGTGTAGTAAGCTCCCCAGCTGAACTTTTGGAAGGCAAAGTGGCGGGTCTTAACATCACCAATGATGGTAACCCGAACGGTAGCCCAACCGTTACTTTGAGAGGCCCTTCAACATTACGAGCCGGCGCGGCATCTTCGCCATTTTATGTGATTGATGATGTTCCTGATGCTGATTTTAATTTGGTTGCGCCTGCCGATATTGCTTCGATTGTGGTATTGAAGGATGCGTCTGCCGCTGCTATTTACGGTAGCCGTGCAACCAATGGCGTTATCATTGTAACAACCAAAAAAGCTAAATCAGGCCAATTAAGGATGACCTATGATGCGTATGCGGCAGATGAGAAGATCGCAAATCAGTTCAAGGTTGCAACGGCAGCACAATTAAAAGCTTACCTGGCCGCAAATAATCAAAGTTTAACACCTGCCAATGATAATGGCACTACTAACTGGGAGCAGCAAATTGAGCGAAGCGGCGGTTTTTCGCAGAATCACAATTTGTCATTTGGAGGCGGCAGTGATAAAACCGTATTTGGCGGAAGTATAAACTACCTGCAAGATCAGGGTATAATAAAAACCAGCGGAATGGATAGATTTATCGGCAAGATCAATATATCACAAAAGGCATTAAACGACATGTTGAAGTTGGATTTTTCGTTAAGCAATTCAATCACCAATCAAAATCTAACCGTAAACGATATTCCGCAATCTTCTGCTAATGGCGCTAACCCCAATGTGTTCAGGGCCGCAGTTCAATATCTGCCAACCCGGGCAGTTTATAATGCTGACGGTACTTTTTATAACGATCCTACTGTACAATTAGGTTATAATCCGTTGGGATTACTCGAAACTAATAAATACAAACAAAAGGTTAACCTTTTGTTGGCGAATGCTAAAGCGGAATTAAAGTTACCTTTTGGCTTCATCTATAACCTGAACCTGGCATACCAGGACAGGAATACTACCGGCGCTAGTTATCTTAATTCTTTTTCGGAATTGGCTATTGGTCAAAACGGTTTTGCCACACGTGCGCAGGTTGAGGATACCAAAAAATTGTTTGAAAACTATCTGAGTTACGAGCATACCTGGGCGTCAAAGCATAACTTGAAATTACTGGCAGGTTACTCTTACGATAGCACAGAAACCGGTAACGGCTTTGGCGCGAGCAACGAAAATTTCGTTTCGGATGCAACAAGCTATTATAACCTGCAACTGGGCCAGAATAATTTACCTTATTATCAGAATTTTAATGATGAAACCCTGAAGCTTATTTCGTTTTACGGCAGATTAAATTACAGCTATAACGGGAAATATATTTTACAGGCGTCACTTCGCCGCGACGGGTCCAACGCCTTCGGTATCAATAACCGCTGGGGTTATTTCCCGGCTGTTTCAGGGGCCTGGAGGGTAAGTGATGAGTCGTTCATGAAATCACAGGATTGGCTGAATGACCTGAAAGTACGTGTAGGTTATGGTAAAACAGGTAACGCACTGGGCTTTGATTCATATACTCCTTTGGTTTTATATGGCTCAAGCGGCACATTTTATTACAATAATAGTTGGATAAGTGCTATTGGCCCTACACAAAATCCTAACCCTGATTTGAAATGGGAAGCAACAGCTACAACTAATGCGGGTATCGATTTTACTGTACTTAAAGGCAGGTTAAGCGGATCAGTTGACATATACGACAAGAAAACAACTGATATGATATCAACTATTCCTGTTTCAAACGTGACCCATCTGCTTAATTATATGGTGGCGAATGTAGGTAGTATGGATAATAAAGGTGTCGAGATCAGTCTGAGCGGCACACCTGTTAAAACGAAAAATTTTACCTGGGAAAGCTATGGAAACATATCATTTAATAAAAACAAGATCACTTCATTGGGTAAAGACCTATCCAAAATATACGCTGGTGATCCCGAAGGACCTGGACAAAGTGGTACTACTGTTTCTATTATCGAGCCAGGTTATCCGCTTGGAGAATTCTACACCCTCAAGTACCTGGGCCGTACCAATGGTGTTTCGACATACCTGGGGGCAAATGGTCAACCAACTACAACTCCGCAAAGCACCGACAGAACTTACGCGGGAGACGCTCAGCCAAGATACATTTTCGGTTGGGGCAACACTTTAAACTACAAGAATTTTTCGTTCAACTTCTTTTTCCGCGGACAAGGCGGCAACAAAATAATGGACGCATCCCTGGCTGATTTTAATACACCTTATTCCGCTTCAACCCATAACGTACCGGTGATGACTTTAAGCGAACCGATAAGCGATGTAAATGCCAATCTGTATTCAACACGTTACCTTGAAAGTGGTGCATTTATCAGGTTAAGCAACGCGACATTATCCTACAGGTTTAAAGTTAACGGGAACTATATCCATGCTGTGCGTTTGTATGTAACTGGTACAAACCTATTTATTATAACCAAATACAAGGGGGTGGATCCTGAATTAAATCTGTCTCTTAATAACCAGGCGAGTGGACAGTTTATCGGTGTAGATATGAATAACTACTATCCGAAAACGCGCACGTTCCTGGGTGGCGTACAAGTAGATTTAATTCAGGATCCACCCCCTTGTATTTGGTTATAATAAATAGGTTTGTACCAGTTACATACAAACGCACAGCATGGATATAGTTCCCGTTAACT
>JANYAB010000394.1 GCA_025355225.1 Bacteroidota bacterium | reverse complement strand
ATGGCCGCGTATTCCGAAAGGAAGAAAAATTGCGAAAACGGTATAAATGCACGGAAATTAAGAGCAAGCGGGTTTACTTGTTTAGTCCAATCGCGGAGGTGGAGTTGGTAGAGGGGTAGTGCAGAGAGGTTAAACCGGCCTACTGGTTGGCCGTGTAAATGGTTGAATCTGTAATCTTCAATCGGCTAAAAGTGATGATATTAGACTATATCATCAAAGCAACGCTGAGTGGATTGTTTTGTTCTCCATTCCCCCATATACCAGCCACCTAATTCACCGATAATATCTCCTTCTACGCTTAGTTTTTTCCCGTCTGATGTATTGAATGAAATGTTTAAAAGGCCTTCATCAACCGCCAAAAGAAGATAAAATATTGTGTCATCAACAGTATCTGAAATGATCATTTCTGCAAATTTATCAGCATTTCCACTGTATTTGGCATCCCGCCAGCGTTTCGCGATTGGTGATCTCATATTATCTGAATATAATTGAACATCGCCGCTTTTAATTGCCATATCTCTTATATTTTGAACGAGCAACTTTGCGAATTCAATTGTTTCTTCGTTTGACATAAGATTTTTAATTAATACAATTAATGCACTATTTTACAATTTAAAGGTCGTATCATTTCTTCAGTCAATCTATTATCTTCTGTTAATTCCTTTCGGACAAGGAATTTCAAACCGTCAGGATATTCTTTCACAAACAGATTTCCCGACATAGTTTCCGGATATTTTTCATTCCGATAGAAAATAGGTACTCCCGCTATAAGCATTTGTTGCGCACCCCAACCTTTCCCCTCGTCAATTACGCGTTGAATAGGGTCTCGTTTATAAATTTCTTTTAGGGTAATGGCTTTTTTGGGCCTCATTTCGCAATTTATGTACGTAAATATCTAATTAATAATTCAACAATCGATACATCATTTCCTCCAACCTCCACTTCGCCAAAAACTGATCCTCCAACGCCTTATTCATTGGTATGGCCGTATCCAGGCTGGCGCAGCGCATAATGGGGGCATCAAGGGAGGCAAAGCAATGTTCGGCCAGGTGTGCGGCGATCTCTCCGCCAAATCCGCTGGTTAACGTGTCCTCGTGTAAAATCAATATCCTGCCTGTCTTTTTCGCACTGGCTTCAACCGTTTCTTTATCCCAGGGTTGTAGTGTCCTTAAGTCTACAATTTCAACGGGAGCTTCGCTGTGGTTTTTCGCGTATTCTAAGGCCCAGTGTACACCTAAGCCATAAGTAATGATACTGGCCCGACTGCCTTCGAGTACTACTTTTGCCTTTCCTATTTCAATAATATATTCGTCATCCGGTATATCTTCACTAATGCTTCGGTACAAATATTTATGCTCAAAATAAATAACCGGGTTGGGGTCATCAATGGCAGCGAGCAATAACCCTTTAGCATCAGCGGGAAAAGCAGGGTAAACCACTTTTAATCCCGGCGTATTGGTAAACCAGGCTTCATTGCTTTGGGAATGGAATGGGCCGGCGCCTGTTCCTGCACCTGTGGGCATCCTGATCACCACGTCGACATTTTCGCCCCAGCGGTAGTGCGTTTTTGCCAGGTTATTAATTACCTGGTTGAAGGCACACGTTACAAAATCGGCAAACTGCATTTCAACTACCGCCTTATACCCGTTTATGGATAATCCCATCGCTGCTCCAACAATAGCGGATTCACAAATAGGCGTATTACGCACGCGTTCCCTGCCGAACTCCTCGACAAAACCCTGTGTTATTTTAAAAGCTCCGCCATATTCGGCTATATCCTGGCCCATCAGCACCAGGTTATCGTACTTGCGCATCCCCTGTCTCAAACCGTCGCTGATCGCGTCAATATAGCGTTTGCTGGTTGTTGAAAGGTTGGAAGGTTGAAAGGTTGGAAAGTTGTAAGGTTGGTACATATCCGCTATTTCTGTCGCCATATCGGGTATTATGTCGGGCTCATTAAATGCCTTCTCAACTTCGATATCGATCATTGTAGTAAAACCGTTTTTGATGATACGGATCGAATCGGGGCTAAGAGCACCTTCATCCAACAAATACTTTTCGAAATTTGCTATTGGGTCTTTTTCTTTCCACTCATCAAATAGTTCCTGGCGAACATATTTGGTTCCCGATGCTTCTTCATGGCCCCGCATCCTAAAAGTCATACACTCCAGCAGAACGGGCCGTGGATTTTGCCGTATATCAATCGCCAGTTCGTTGATAGTATGATACACTTCTAAAATGTTATTGCCGTCTACCCTCCTGCCCTCCATACCATATCCTATAGCTCTATCGCTCAGATATTCACAACGGTATTGCTCATTTACCGGTGTTGACAGGCCGTAGCCATTATTCTCAATCAAAAAAATAACAGGCAGATTCCAAACAGCGGCTACATTTAATGCCTCGTGAAAATCTCCTTCGCTTGTACCCCCTTCGCCTGTGTAAACTAATGTTGCCCAGTTTCGTTTGCTCAATACATCGGCAAGGGCAATACCATCTGCCAACGCCATTTGAGGCCCAAGGTGTGATATCATCCCGATAATCTTATATTCCTGGGTGCCAAAATGAAAGGAGCGGTCGCGGCCCTTAGTAAAACCCGAAGCCTTACCCTGCCACTGTGCCATTAATCGCGAAAGCGGGATATCCCTCGTGGTAAAAACCCCTAAATTACGGTGCATGGGCAAAATGTATTCAGATGGATTCATCGCCAGTGTACTGCCTACAGCGATAGCCTCCTGGCCTATTCCCGAAAACCATTTGCCAATGCGCCCCTGCCTTAAAAGGATTAACATCTTCTCTTCAATCAGGCGCGGCCATAACAAAGACTTGTAAAATGTGACTAATTTGTCATTATCCAGGTTTTTACGGTCAAAAATCATATAGCGAAACTACTGAAGTTTTTAAAACTTTGTATGTTTACATGATTCAATCTTCATCGCTATGAAACGTACTGGTTTTTTCTTTTTCTGTTTTTTCTTCCTGGCATTGTTTAAAGTAAATGCGCAAGATTATGTCCTTATGCCCGAAAACTTCTTTTCACATAAAGGGGATAAGCTAAATCTTCACCTGATAACGGCCAATCAATTCATCAAACAGGACGAACTACGGTACGACGCGTCAAAGACTTCTAAATTTATGGCATATGTGGGGTCGAAAAGAGCCGACCTTATGATAGTTGCAAAGGATAGCGCGACGCCTATTGTCTCCTTTCAACTTGAAAATGAAGGACTCGTTCAGTTGGAAATGATAAGAAAATCTATTACCGATGAAATTGAACGGGACGATTTTTTAAAGATACTGGACGACGAGGGTCTGATCAAAGAATCGGAAAAAGCAAAAAATGGAAGTAAGGACAGTTTTAGAGAAAAGTATACCTGGTATTTGAAATCACTTGTTGAGGTTGACAAAAACAGCGGTAAATATTTCGATAAGCCATTAAACGACGAGTACGAAATTATTTTAAAAGACAACCCCTACCGGGGGCACTATGGTGACGATATCATTGCCGCTATCAATCTAAAAGGGAAACCCCTGGTAAACGCCACTGTAGTATTATATGTAAGAACAGCTACCGGAGATGTGTTCGCTCAAAAACTATCTTCTGATAAGGAGGGGCTGATCTATTTTAAATTGAGCAGAGAAGGTATTTATTTTTTACGCACAGTTCACATGGAACCTTCTATTGATAAGAATGCTGATTTTGAAACCTGGATGGCATCCTATACTTTCGCTTTTAGCAGCAGTAGTGAAATGCCTAATACCTACAGAGAATTTGGGTTTGGGAATAAACATTGAGTTTAGTCGGAAAGTCGGGAAGACCGAAAGTCCGTAAGTCGGAAAGCCAGAAATTCCATTCTTAATTGTACGCAAATAAAACTTCCGGACTTATGCGGACTTTCCGACTTTCGGACTAATCTGCCTGATTCCGTTCAAGCCACATTTTGCTGAATGATTTTTCGGCAACTTTTGGCATCTCTCTTAAATGTCCCCACGTTTTTTTAAAGAAGGTTTTAAGGAGGTAGTTTTTTATCGTTCCACTCAAAAAATCGGTGAGTTTACGGCTCATCATTCCCTTTTTCCAGATGGCCCAACCCCATTGTTCGGTTTTGGTTACCAGTTGCTCTTTTACCGCATTACGCCGGTTTAGCAATAACATTTTATGAATGTCGATCTTTACCGGGCAAACTTCGGTGCACTTGCCGCATAAACTGGAGGCGTAGCTCAGGTGCTTAAACTCTTCCATGCCGCGCATATGCGGGGTAATAATGGAGCCTATCGGCCCGCTGTAGGTGGTTTCATAAGTGTGGCCGCCAATGTTCTGGTAAACCGGGCAGGCATTTAAACAAGCTCCGCAACGGATGCAATATAACCCCTGCCGCTGTTCCTTTTCTGCTAACAGGTTGGTGCGGCCGTTGTCTAATAATATAACATACATTTCCTCGGGCCCGTCTGTTTCGGTCGGCTGGCGCGGGCCACTCAGAATAGTATTATAAACGGTAAGATTTTGCCCTGTTCCGTGGGTGGAAAGCATTGGCCAGAACAAATCAAGATCGGCCATGGAAGGTATCATTTTTTCTATACCCACTACTGCAATATGGATTTTAGGAAAACTAACGCTTAACCTGGCATTACCTTCATTCTCGGTGAGGGCAATGCTACCTGTATCAGCAATTAAAAAATTAGCCCCTGTAATACCCACGTCTGCCTGCACATATTTATCGCGCAACAATTCCCTCGCTTTTAAGGTAAGTTGTTCGGGTGTAGCATCTATTGGTGTACCAAACTTTTCATTAAACAATTTGGCAATATCCTCTTTTGAGAGGTGCATAGCCGGCGTAACAATATGATATGGCCTTTGCCCCAGCAATTGGACAATATATTCGCCAAGGTCGGTTTCCAAAGATTCGATATGATTACTTTCCAAAAATTCATTTAAATGAATTTCTTCCGTAACCATTGATTTTGACTTTACTACAGTTTTTGCACCAGCCTTTTTGATGATATTCAGGATCTCGCGATTAGCTTCTTCAGCATCATTTGCCCAAATCACTTTGCCGCCGCGTTTCTGAAAGTTAGATTCAAACTCTGGTAAAAACTTATCCAGGTTCTCCATTACCTTCCATTTGATCACATGGCCCTTGCGCTTGGCATTGTCCAGGTTGATCATTTTTGATAAACCACGTACAACCGCCGCATCATATTTACCGATATTGTTATTGATGATACGGCGGTGGCCCATATCAAACGCCTTTTCCTCAGAGGCGACCAAAAACTCTTCAGCGGTACTTCCCATAAATGCGAAATTAGGATTTTTTGTTTAGAGTGGTTGATTATTTAGATTTTGTTGATTGTTCAATCGTCAACACAGTTAACATGACCTAAATACGCAACCAATAACTAATTGTTCGTAAACTGGAACAGACCCGAATCTGAAGTGTTTCCATTGGCATCCTTAGTGATCACTTTCCAATAATAAGTGGTTTTAGGGCTTACAGGCACATTTAGATTAATAAAGGTTGTACTTTTGAATAAGGGCGGCGAAATTGTGGTGCCAAAGTATATATCATAGCCGGTAATATCATTATCAACGGAGCTTCCTGTCCATGCCAGGTTTACTGTGGTTGTATAATAAAAATTTTGTCCCAGGGTGGGTGTGACCAGGTCGGCAGGGAATGGCGCATAAGTAGTTGTAGCCGGTCCGGCATTATAAAACTTCCATACCTCGCTTGTTGCCATACCGGAAGCCGCTGATTTTGAAACCACAGACCATGAATAAGGGGTATTACGCAACAGGGTTTCCGAAACAGTAGTACCTGTTACCGATTGCACTGTGCTGCTGCCGGTCAACAAATTATTCACATGCACATCATAACCAATAGCGTTTGCTGCAGTGTTCCAGGTAAACGTGACAATGCTTTGCGTACCAGAAATAACTTGCCCGGTAGTACATGGCTCATTTTGGGCCGGTAATATTAATGTAGCTGCAGCCAAAGTCACAACCGGAGGCTTCGGCGTACTTTTTTTACCGCACCCGTAAACTATTAAAACCAATAACAAGATCAACCAGCTCCTCATCTTTATTTGGTTATTTTATATATGCTTTCCTTATTATCCAATGTTAAACTCAATATATAAACACCGATTTCAAGGTCCGAAACATTGAGCTGTATCACCCCGTACTGACCAGCATAATCCCTGCTTAATAATACGCGCCCTCCATTAACGGCCATTATTTTAACTGTCGCCTTATTTACCAGGGTACTACCAAGATTAACGTTCAGTACATCCTGGAAAGGATTAGGGTATGGTGTAATGGCGTCAGAAACATTGATCAGTTTTTCCACAATGCCCTGGCACAGCTTATCCGTACTAACCATGAGTTTGTTTGTACCACTTTTAAGCTGTAACGTGATGTTTCCGGATGAAGTAGTGACGGTCTCGTCATTCAGTTGAATATTATAAACGTTTGCCCCATCCAATTGCAAAATGACACTGTTTATCGCTTTGTTAACGGTTGCATAAACAGAAAGGTCCTTTGGTTCGATCAGTTCTAAAGTAAAGCACTGCTGGTAATCTGTATGTCCTCCAACCGTGATACAGATATTGTAAATTCCGCCTGCCAGGCCTGTAATTGAGGTTGTGGTGGTAAACGCGTATGTTTGGCTAATACCGTTTACGGTGACGGTAGCCGTGTAATTTAGAGCCGTATTTGCGGTAATGTTAATGGCGCCGTTATTGCTCCCCTTGCAGGTAACCCCAGTTTCAGATAGCTTAAAGTTCGATGCAGGCAAAGTAAAAACAGAAGTTACCATCGTTGGCGCCGAAGTTAAGGTGGTTGGTCCAAAGGTGTTGCTTACAGTGTATGATCCCGTAGCTGTGGCGATATAAAATGAATTTGTAGCGCCAATAATATTAACCCCATCCTTTGCCCATTGGAATGTATAATTATTGTTAAACGGGGTAGCATCTAACTGAACCGATCCGCCAAAATTAAAAGCCAATGGCCCGTTTGCAACGATAACAGGCAATGAAAGAAAAGTAAAAGTAGTAAGCGAATTACTTACACTTGCCGGCGTTACAACTGATATGTAACCGGAGGTATCCGCTCCCGCTACGGCTGTAATACTGGTTGCAGAATTAACCGTAAACGATTTTACATTATAACCGCCGATAGTTACCGCTGTAGCACCTGTGAAATTGGTGCCGGTAATATTTATTGTGGTACCGTCAGCACCTCCGGCAGGGTTAAACGCGGTTATTTGAGGTGAGCCGATGAGGTTTCTTAATATCCAGACATTACCATTGCTCCAATCCAGCCCGGCAATATCGGGTTTGCCATCAGCATCCAGATCAGCAATAACCAGGCCTGCACTGCCATCGGCATCAATTACAACGGGCGGAGCAAAAGAAACCGAACCGATTGTCGCTGTGTTTTTATACACGTATACTTTGTTACTTCCGGCAGTATATGTTTGATTATCCGCTGCGATAACAAGGTCGATCTTTCCATCCCCATCCAGATCACCTGCGCAAATACTTCCGGGCACCCTGTCAACTGCAATGGTTTGTACTTTGGTGAAGGAAATATTTCCCGTTGTACTTGCATTTTTAAATATCACAATGGAGCCTCCTGATTGTCCGGGCACAGTGACAGCAATATCCAGCTTTCCATCCCCAACAAAGTCTCCGGTACTGATGCGACTTATCGGGCCACCTGCATCATAATCGATCTTTGAAGCATAGGCTATGTTTCCTTTGGTACTTATGTTCTTGTATGTGGATAAACTATTTCCGTTTATAACTAAAACATCTGCTTTTCCGTCGCCGTCCAGATCAGCCAACTTTACATTCGGAAAAGTTCCATAGGGTTGTCCTATCACACAATCCGCTTTTCCATCGCCATCCATATCGCTTATTCCAATGTCATTGGGTACTCCATGCCCTGTTCCAAAAAATGCCTGATAGTTTCCTAAATAAGTTAAAGCTTGCAAATGCCCGATATATGTCGGCGACGTGGTCAGGTCTATATGGGTAGCCGTCACGTATCCAGGCATTTGATTGTAAACACCCGGCAAAACCAGGTCAAGCTTGCCATCCATGTCGGCATCTGTTACACCCGCATCAACGGCGCCATCCTCAACATTCCTGGAGAACACAAACTCACCGAAAGAAAAATTCATATTTCCCGGTTTGCTTTTATTACTCAATATTATAGCCATGTCACCCGCACTGGTATAGGTTGGGATAACCAATTCTGGTTTATTGTCGTTATCCAAATCGGCAACGATTAAAGACCGCGGATTATTACCCGAATTGAAATTTGATATAGCCCCAAAAGAGTTTGACGTAATAGGGCCGCCCCCGATAAATGTTAAAATAAAAGGCACACTTGAATAGCCTATATTTTGATGCGAAATAACGCTGATAGGCTGGTAAGTAGCGCCTATAGGTACCGTAACCGTTAGCGAGGCAGCGGATGCTGCTGTCACAATTGCCTTGACAGCTCCAAAATAAACAATATTTTCGGAGGGGACAGGGCTAAAGTTTGCGCCGTTAATGGTCAGGGTTGCCCCCGCTGCGGCCGAGGCCGGTATAAATGAGGTAATTATTGGTGGGGGATAATAGGTAAACCCCGAATAAGTGGTGCTTCCGCCGGTTGTTGTAACGGTTATATTTCCAGCAGTTGCATCTCCAACCACAATAGATATATCTGTCAAACTATTACCGCCGAACGATTTTACCGTATCACCATCGATCGTAACAGAAATTAAACCGCCAAACCCTGTGCCGGAAATGTCGACTGTAGTTCCATAGTTTCCGCTCGTTGGGCTTATTGATGTTATTTGGGGCAAAACCTTGAAATTATGAATTGTATCGTTGCCCGACTGGGAGTACACTATAATGTCCCCCGTTGTGCCGTAACCCAATACCGCTGTAATTTGAGTTGGTGATACTAATGCAAATGAGGCTGCCGGTTGCCCGCCGAAACTAACCCCTGTGATATTCGCAAAATTTACCCCATTTAGTGTAATAGTACTGCCTGCTATTGCAACAAGTGGCGCAAATGAAGCAATCTTTGGTGGAGGTATAAATGTAAATCCCGGGAGGCTACCACTACTGGTTGTGGTTGTAA
>JANYAB010000378.1 GCA_025355225.1 Bacteroidota bacterium | reverse complement strand
AAAGAATCAAGATCATCAACAGGAGTCTTAAATATTATATTGATTTTAATATATATCTCACCAGTTACCTGGACATCTCCGACTCAATTTGAGGAATTGAGATTAAATGGAATCGCGGTAAATAGATAATAATCAGGATATGTTGTAGCCGGGGCGGGGACCTGGTTATCAGACAAAGAAAACGTTTTAACGCCATTAAAATATAAATCAAATTCTATCACCTCAAAAACAACCGGTAAATTTCCGGTATTGTTAAGGCTCACATTTGTTGTCAGAATTTGCCATAAGGAGTTAGGTCCTATTGGAGTGCCCGCCTTTATATCCGGACTATACAAGCTAACTTCAAATTCGGGCGATAAATAACCCTGGTTGATCAATGTAAACTGGTTTTCTGATAATTTGAGCTGATTTTGGGTTATTTTTAATTGCTCCTTAAATTGCCTTGTTGATATGTAGATCTGTATAAATGCGGCAATAACACCCACACTCGAAATTATTGTTGCCAGATCAACCGCTATCTGCAGCCAAATTGGCAAGGCTTGATTATTGTCCATAGTTTATACTAATCGAATTTAACAATTATTATCTTTATTATAAATACTGTACGTTTGGATTTCGGAGTTTTGCATGATTAAATAAGCGCCAAAGCCGTATATTATCGTCATTAATGAAAGATAACAAGCCACTCTACCTGTTCCTTGTCCTTGCGCTGTTAGTTAATTTTGCAGGCATAAATGTCAAATTCTTTACTGATGACCCCGGCTTATATGCATCGATTTCAAAAAATTTGATCTACAGAAAAGAGTTTTTTGAATTATTTACTTATAATCTCGATTGGCTTGATAAACCGCATTTCCCATTCTGGATGGTAATGCTAAGTTTTAAATTATTTGGCATCAGTGTTTGGGCGTACCGTTTACCCGCTTTGCTGTTTTTTTTACTCAGTTTGCGCTACACGTATCTTTTCGCCAAAAAATATTATGGTGATGAAACCGCTTGGATCGCAGTTTTAATATTGGCAACGTCACAGCATGTAATGATGTCAAATACGGATGTGAGGGCCGAGCCTTACCTGATGGCGCTGGTGATCGGCAGTATCTATCATATCAGCCGCCTGGAGGAGCGCATTACTTTTTCAGATTTGCTGTTAGCCAGCCTGTTGACGGCTTGCGCGATAATGACCAAAGGAGTATTTGTAATTGTGGCAATTTATGGAGCGTTACTGGGTCAGCTAATTTTTCAAAAAAAATACAAGCAGTTATTCCACTTTAAATGGGCATTGCTGCTGTTGCTCACATTAATCTTTACGCTGCCCGAGTTTTACGCTTTATACATTCAATTCGACCTGCACCCCGAAAAAACGGTTTTTAACAAACATCACGTATCCGGGATAAAATGGTTTTTATGGGACAGCCAGTTTGGTCGCTTTGCAAATAACGGCCCGATTAAAAGGCAATCGGGCGATTTGTTTTTTTATGCTCACACTTTGCTGTGGGCATTTGCGCCCTGGTGCCTCCTGTTTTATTACGCAGTTTATAAAAATCTGAAGGAGATTTGGCTTAAAAGAAAACTTGCCGAATATTACACCATGTGCGGGGGGCTTTTACTCCTGCTGCTTTTTTCGTTATCCGGTTTCCAGTTACCTTTTTATACGAATACCATTTTTCCGTTGTTTGCTATTATTACTGCGCCCTTTTGCTACAAACAATTAAGCAGCCTTGGAACCGTGTACCGGCAGATAAGCCTATGGTTGTATATTATATTACTACCCCTGGCTATACTGGTCGCTAATTATTTTTTAAAACCAGTCAACATTACCTGGTTCATAATTGACTGTAGCATTTTTGGTATCATCGCTTTAGCGATTTCATTCAAGGCAGAAAACCCATACAAAAAGGCTTTCTATTTGACTTGTACGATGGCGCTATTTGTTAATTTCTATCTCAATACCGTTTTTTACGACGAAATTGTGAGTTATAAAGGGCAGATAAAAGCAGCCGAATACATCAACCAAAAGGCGTTTGATAAATACCATATCTATACACTCAAGGCTGAAAATAACATTTTTCAATTTTACACCAATAAGCCGGTCGATTTTACTCCTCTTAACGGCTTCGGTGAGTTTAAACCGCAGAGTCCTTCAGCATTTTATGTAAACCACCGGTCGATGGATTCTCTTCTGCTGAACCATGTTGATTTTAAAGTGATAAAAGCATTTCAAAACTATCCGCAGGAAAACATTCTGCCGGCTTTTATAAACGAAGCCCAAAGGAATAAAGTGCTGGATAGTGTGTACCTTATTACCAAATAATTGGTCTTAACCCGCCTCGCTCCCGCCATTGATCATATCTGATACAATCCCTTTACTATCCTTCCGTTCGGCCAAAAATACGCCTGATAAATGAACGACAATAAAGGCAAGTATGAGATACATTACAAACCCATGTACCTCCCTAATGGCATGGATGGCTTTCAAAGCCGGGACATCATCCTCAAAAGCCAAACACAAACCGGTAATAGCCTGGATCGTTAATAAGATATAAAATGTAGCATATAGCGACTTTACGACCAATTCGTGCCCGGCCAACTGCCTGTTTTGTTTAGTAATGTAATATTGGTTATAGGCACTTTTGATCTTCCGTATCAGTTTCTGATCGGCGAGCTGGAAAAATTCAGTAATAAGACGAAACACAAGCAGGGCGGCAAGCGCATAACCAAAATAGGTGTGCACTGCCCATACATTGTCGCTTATTTCGTGGGCGGCATGCCTTGCCTGATCATTAGTAACTGAAACTTTAGCTTCTGCCAACTGCGTTTTTATTATTTCGGTATTGCTGCGACCGTTGGTAAGCGTACTATTTAACAGCACCGTAAGTAAGGAACCGGTTATAACTATGGCGCTTAGCCAATGCCACAAACGCAGGGAAGATGAGTACTTTTTGTTTTGCTCAGGATGTACTATATCCTTACGTAGGGGTTCAATAATTGCCATAAAAAAATATTTTTAGTTTATAACCAATTGTTTTGTTGGGGAAATTAACGAAAAATTCTGTAACAAAACTGAAGTGTTTAAATATCTCATAATAATCAGTATCTCTTCAAATTTCAGTAATAGCTTTATTACATAATATCTTGAATACCTTATAATTAATTTTTTAGGTTTGACAAGAATTTTTGAATCCTCCTATGGGCAAATACCTACTCTTAAGCTTCTTATTAATATTAGCCGTTACCATCGCCAAAGCACAGGATAACTATGAAATACAGGTTTATGGCGCTGAAACTGTTGAAAAAGGCCGTACCATGCTTGAGCTGCACAGCAACTATACATTGGAGGGCAGCAAAACTGTTATTGATGGTCAATTGCCCACCAATAATGTATTTCATGAAACTATTGAGATAACCCATGGATGGACGCCCTGGTTCGAAACCGGGTTTTATTTTTTTAATACAATAGGGAACGACGGCCGGTCTGCTTACGTTGGGTCGCATATACGGCCGCGTGTTGCCGCGCCCGAAAGCTGGAAATGGCCTGTTGGCGTAAGTTTATCGGCGGAGTTTGGCTTCCAAAAAGCCGCTTATTCTGCAAATACTGCAACGCTAGAGATCAGGCCGATAATTGATAAAAAATGGGGTAAATGGTATGTCTCTTTTAACCCAACCCTTGATCAGAGTTTTGCCGGGCCGGATGCTAACCGGGGGCTGATCTTTTCCCCTAATTTGAAAGAAAGCTATGATGTTTCGAAAGTGGTGGCATTAGGCCTGGAATATTATGGCAGCACAGGGCCGTTTTTTCATTACGATCCTATACAGCAGCAGCAACACCAGCTGTTTGCAGCCACAGATCTTAATTTTAACCCTGATTGGGAATTCAACGCCGGCTTTGGTCTCGGTTTAACAAGCAGCACGGACCGCGCCATATTTAAAATAATTATTGGCAGACGGTTTTAAATATTGGTTGATTAGGTTGGATTGGGTTGATTGAGTTGGACTATTAAGTTCTGATTGATCATTTATCTTTTCAACTACTCACCTAATCAACCCAATCAACTACTCACCTAACCAACTTAATCAACCACTCACCCAATCAACCACTCTCCTAATCAACCTTATACCTATACACCTGCCTGCCGATATTACCTTTATCATCAATTCCTTCAATAACGACCCGATAAGTTCCCTTTCCTTCGGCATTATAGTATTCAAATAAGGCGTTACCGGCTTTATCCGTCACTAGTTCGGGATTCCAGTAAATGGTGGCACGAGGCTCATTACGTTTATTTGTTAAGCTCCCGGTGTCATATTTGGGTGAGTAAAATTCGCGCGCCTTGTAATAGCCATGTGCAGTAATAGGCAACATACCCATAGCCGTTCCCTGGTTAACGGATTGAGTGCCTCCTCTCTTAGTGGTGACAGACAAAACTCCTGCTCCCCCGAGGCTACCAAACGCACTGGCGTTCTTAAATACTTCTACCTTTTCAACTTCATTTAAGTTAATGTCGTCAACACTGCTCCCCAGCGGCAGGTTTATCCCATCAACTATAACCAGCATTGGCGGGTTTCCCGCGTTTTTCGCTCCCAGGGATATGCTTGCCGATAAATAAGGCACTTTAACATTTGAGGGGTCCCCGATAAAATTAATCCCGTTGAGCAATCCATTTAAATGATCAGACAACAGACCGCTCCCTTTCAAATCATCGCGGGTTATTACCTGGTCTGCTTTACCTGCCATTTTTAGCGCCCCATACCGTTCTCCGTTGCTTTCTGTTACATCAGCATTCTTTACTGAAGATTCTGTTACCGATCTGTATTTAACCTGATAATTCATCTCCGTTTTACGGTTCTGCAAAGAAATTGCCATTAAGGAATCGGAACCCGCCTGCTCTTGCGACCAATAATTAGTTGTAACCGGTTCAGGCGCATCAACCATGTACTCGATCCGCATTTTGTTTCTATCTTTTTCAGAAGTCGCTTTTATAATAAAATGTGCGTTATCAGGAAAAGACAAACCTGTAAAATTAAACCCGCCCAGCGAATCCGTTAACTGGCTTAGCATGGGGCCACCTTCGACGGAAATGAGGTTTACTTTATTCTTTACTACCGGCTTACCCTGTAAAGTTGTAACCAATCCTTTTATTTCGAGCGCTTTTTGAGGCTGATCAGCAGTTGACGGGTATTTGTCGTCCAATAATTGTTTCCATGCAAAACGGCGGTAGCCCTGGGTAAGCATCAGTACGTCAAGGTTTGCCTGTGCTTCAGTAGTCGCGTTTACAAAATAATAGTTTGGTTGCTCAACATAGCCTTTCAGGTCAGATGTCAATAAAAGGTAAGACAAAATGGTGTTTTCCTTATCCTCATTAACAGGTATTTTACTTTCATCAATTACAGCTACCGAAAAATGCCCGGACACTACGCTATCAGGTCTATTTTTTGTATTTAGACTGATGAGCACCTTTTCATGAGTATTATATGCGGCTTTATTGCTATTTATTTTCAGTTTTAGTATTTCGGGCCGCTGTACAAAAACGAGGCGTTCGCTCAACGGATCACCAGATGTCGAAAACAAGGTAAACTGCACGATACCGGTACGAAACTGGCTTTTTTGCAAGTCTGCGGCAACTAAGGGATTATTTAGTTTAATAATTGCACTTGAAACAGAAACGCCGGAATTGATAACCAGGTTAAAATCCTTATGTTGATTTTCGGTATAAAAAGCATTGCTGCAATTTATTCCTACTGTTAGCTTATCAGGGTCGCGGTTATTAATCGCTAAAAGAATGCCTTGTGTACCAACTGCCGGAAGATTAACTGTAGTTTGACTACCATCGGCGAACTTGATATTGGCTTTATAAGTTTTGCCTTCTTCAGGGTTAAGGTCAAAGAAACCCATGCCTAAATGTGATGATCCGAAACTGGTAATAGTTTTCCCATTGTTATCAATAATAGTTCCCTTAATATTTATACCCATACCATCCGGGCCAATTGCTTTAAATGCCACTTTTGATTGGATACCGTCTAAAAGCCCTCCCCCTTCCGGGAAAAACTGTACGTCAGGCTTGTTTGTATTTTGAGATAACTTATTAATAGCATTTGTATTATTGCCGGTTGAACCAACAGGGATTATTTGCTCGAAGAAATTTCCTCCAACGGCATTCTTTATTAATTTGGTATATGCCCTTATCCTGTAGCTGCCTTTAGGCAAAGAATCGGGTAAAGCAAAATCGCCCCAGGCCAGTCCATCCCTTAGCGCCAATTTTATTGATCTATTAATAATATTTTGTGGGTTTATCAGGTCGACATACAGCACCCTGCTCTGCCTCGAAAGTTCGTGTTGCTCCCCAAAAGTAACATAGGCCTTAAAATAAATGGTGTCTCCGGCGGCATAATAAGGTCTATCAAAATGGAGATAGGCTTTTTCAATAATATGCCCCGAGTAAAAAGATCCTAATTTGCCGATAATGTTTTTTAAAACAGTGTTATCCCCCTGGCTAAAGGCGGGTGAA
>JANYAB010000377.1 GCA_025355225.1 Bacteroidota bacterium | reverse complement strand
CCGCCGACCTGAAGGAGATCATCAAACTGATTGAAAACCCTAAAAAATAATCACCATGCCAGCATTATTCATTTATTTGTTCAAGGTAAATATAGCCCTGGTATTATTTTGCCTGGGGTATTACCTGGTGCTCAGGCACCTCACCTTTTACACGCTCAACAGGATATACCTGGTTGCCGCTATCCTGTTTTCGACCGTGTATCCCTGGATCGACCTGAATGACTTCGTTCAGCAGCATCAGCAATTAGCCGGACCGGTGCAAAATGTTATCCTGCACTGGGAGGCCCCGGCCAAAAATTTGGTAAAACCACTTTCCCGTCCCGATTACTGGCAATGGGCCGCGGTTATTTTTTGGGCAGGAGCATTACTATTGGCTGTCCGCCTTGCAATGCAATTGTTTTCGTTGTACCGGTTATACAAGCATTCCGAGCCTGGCCGGGTACAGAATTATTCGGTGAGGCTTATTGATGGCGATGTTAGCCCTTTCTCCTTCTGGCGCAGTATTTACGTCAACCCGGATATGCTTTCACCCTCCGATCTGGAAAAAGTATTGGAGCACGAGCATGTCCACGTAAGCCAATGGCACACCCTGGATATACTTTTAGCCGAATTGAGCACCATATTTTACTGGTTCAATCCGGGTATCTGGCTCATGAAAAAAGCGGTTCGTGAAAACGTAGAATTCATTACCGACCGCAAAATATTGCAAAAGGGCACCGACAGCAAACAATATCAGTACAGTCTGCTCAGCGTAAGCATGTCGGGCGCACCCAATAACCTGGTAAACAATTTCAATATTTCAACTATCAAAAAACGTATCATCATGATGAATGCAAAAAGATCATCCCGCTTTAACCTTACGCGTTATATGTTTGTTGCGCCCGCGGTTATCCTATTATTACTGGCTTTCAGCATCTCCAAAGCGGAAATAGCAAAAAAAGGCCTGCTCACGCTACACTCCATCACATCGGCTATCAAAAATGTCACTATATCCAACGACGACAGGCCGATCATACATCCCGCTGCTAAACAGGGCGGCAAAATGATTGCCATACCAGCAAAAGCGAGAGTTGAAACTAAAGTAAAAGGTGCTGATACGCTGTATGCTGGAAAATCCAAAGACGGTAAAAAATCCTTCTTTATGACAAGCGATACTAACCCCGATTCTATAAATTATATCATCAATGGTGTAATAGGAACAAGAGCTGAGTTGAAAGCTATTGACCCGGCAACCATCTACAGTCTTGATATGATGTCAGCAAAAGATGCAAAAAAAGTCTATCCTGAACTGATTAATAACAAACTGGTAATGTTTGCAACCACCGATGATTCCGAAACGGGTAAAGCATTAAAAGAAAAAATAGACAAAACCATGAGGTCGGGCGTACTTGCCAGGGCGTAAAATATGTCCGTTGGAGGATCGCAGGATGCGGCTCCTGTGGCAGTGGGTTCGGGTGTATCGGTTTCTACCAGCGAAGCATCAGACAAAGCACCTGTAGCGGTGGTATCAACTTCCGGCAGCAACGATGCAACTACATCGGTATATGTTACAACTGAGCCCAAAGTTGCTACCAATGTAACCATTAGCAAAAAGAACATGGCATTTGCCTACACGCCGAAAGGTAAAGTTTACACGAATACACTAACATTGGATACGCTTAAAGTCAAAACGTTTAAATTAAAATCCGCCTCCTCCTTAAAGCTCAAACCTATGGTTTATACATTCAATACAAGTGATGAGGCAACTATTGATGGCCCGAACGGTGTGATATTTATCGTAGATGGAAAAGAAGTGAAAAGCATCAAGAACATATCCGCTGATGATATCAAATCTGTAAGCATATTGAAAAATGAAACCGCCGAAAAAAAATATGGCAAAAAGGCTCGCAACGGGGTGATGGTTATTACAACGAAAAAGGGAACGAAGTTGGATCGGGTTCTATTAAGTGATTGAGTTAAAAACGGACAACATTATTATTATCCTGTTAAAATCAATAGATCAGTTAATTTTAGATCAACCCGCTTCGGCGGGTTGATCGTTTTATTGGGGCTCTTAGGCGCGTGGGTGGACGAATGATGTCCAATACTTATAACGCATAAACCTTTGCTAACTCGCTTCCGCCAATTTTTCATTTTCCAACAGATCCAACAGCGCCCTTTCAGCCATATTTAATTCGACTGTATTCACATCCTTATCCTCATCCAGCTTTTCGATATATTTAAATATTGTCTTTTCTTCGTAGCTTTTGATCACTGTTGGGTGGACATAGTATTTTTTACAAACAGTGCGTGTATTGCCTAAATTGATAGCGACTTCGTCGAGCACACTCACTATTTTTTTACGGCATTCAGTCATAGTATCGAATTCCCCTGCTTCCTTAAAGGCATACAGGGCACTTACGCTACCCGCCCAGGTACGGAAATCTTTGGCGGTAAAAT
>JANYAB010000322.1 GCA_025355225.1 Bacteroidota bacterium | reverse complement strand
ACCTATCCTTCCTGATCTTTTTAAAAACAACGACCATCGCTCGCTTCCCTGTTCCGCTTCTGCATCACTGCTTCCGTTTCACCTTTCCGCCAGCTTGGTCTCGCTGCGCTTCATAATTTATCTCGCCTTTTAAAGAACTTTATCTCCTCTCCTCGCGGTTTGGAATTTTTATTTTGTTATCGCTTTTAAACGATTACTTTTTCTTATTTAATTACCGGAAATCGCTTCCGGCTTTTTCTCTGTTAAGAGCCCCGTTTGTTTTGGGACTGCAAAGGTAAGAACCTTTTCCGCTTATGCAAAACTTATTTTTTTTATTTTTAAATCTTGCTTTCAACACTTTCACAGAACATTCCGCTAACTCTTTTGCGGGCTGCAAAGGTAAGCACATTTTTCACTTACGCAAATGGTTGCTCAGGAAAAAACATTAGTGTACTTATAACACTTTGCAAATCAGCCTGAAAAAATTTGATAGTTCATGGTTAATGGTTCATAGTTCATGGTATTGGCGCTTTTAGCAACACCTATAAAAGCGAAAAGCAGACCTAATTATATTACAGATACCCTAACAGGAACTAATCAACCTAAAGTATTATTTATTTATAGTTGACGGCTCATTAACTCGTAGCAGTTAAAGGCATTCGCTATACCTATATATATAAGGTGTAATATATAAGCTATAAGATGATACCGTGTACATAAGGCGCCCCCCCCAAATGGCGATACTAATAGCGTCTTATTTTTTTGTTAATCAACTTGCCATGGTAAGATCGCCGTATTTCAGGAGCCAAGTCGGCATAAAGCCTGGAAAGTTCAGGTAAATCATTTTCGTATGAAATAAGTGCAAAAGCACTAACATAAGATTTAGGATGTTTCAGGGTATAAACTCTGGTCAGGTTCTCCAACTCGGCGCCGGCCCTGATTTCACCATAATGAAGCTTATTAATTCTATCTACCTGCCTTTGAAAGTGCTGGAACTCTTTTTCCACCTCACTTCCCGTAAAGGAAATACTTATATCATTCAGTGCTTCCTTATTGACACTCATGGTGAAGTCGCCGTTTTCTAAGAAAAAACTGAAATAATAATCCTTCACACCATCTACCGAAAGGCCAAAACTGCAAAACTCCGGCGTGGTCACAGTACCGGAGAAGGTAAAATTTCCATTTAAAATTCTACAGGAATCTACTTGTCCTGTCTGTCGATGCCGAACAAATGCCCAGCCCTTATCCACACCGGTGATTTTACCATTTAGCATATAACCTTGTGCAGACAAATTACTAAAAGGAAATGCCAGTAAAAAAATTACTATAATCCTAAGAATGATCATAAGTGAAGTTTTTGATAAAATATCTATTTAGGGTTATTAATGAACCTGCTGCATGCCGAGAATTCCATCCTGTTGCGCTGTTACCCGCCGATATTATATGATGTATAAGTTACTACAAGATACTTATAGCCGTTTGATTTCAAAACGCCTGCAAAAGAATTTGCAGCGATGCCGGTAGTTAACATAAACTATTAAAAGTTAAAAGATGTTAAATAAGCGCATGGAGCAACGCAAGCCCTCTATATTAGCTGATAAATAAATAATTGACTGTTTTATATTATTCAACTATCTTTGCAAAATGTTTAAAAAGCAACGCCCTTTATTTTCCTGCCTTTTAATTGTATTAATTCTAGTGGTGGGGAGTTGTAAAAGCAAATACGAAAAGTTAAAGGCGAGTAACGATAATGCCAAAAAGTACCAGGCCGCTTTAAAATACTATAACAAAAAGGATTACAGCAAGGCACTGGATCTGTTTGAAACGCTGGTGCAGCGTTACCGAGGGCAGGCGCAGGCCGAGGACTTGTATTATTATTATGCTTACGCTAACTATAATCTTAAGGATTATACTTCGGCCAGGTATCATTTTAAAACTTTTGCTGATACGTATCCAACTAGTTTAAGGGCTGAGGAATGCCGGTTTATGGCAGCTTACTGCTATTATCTTGATTCACCAATTTATTCGCTGGACCAGGAGAATACAACAAAAGCCATTGAGGCACTGCAGTTGTTTATCAACCTGTATCCAAAAAGTGAACGTGTTGCCGAAGCAGGTAAGCTGATACAAAACCTTCGTGATAAATTGGAGCGGAAAGCATTTGAAAATGCTAAGCTCTATTTAACTATTGGTGACTACCAGGCGGCAGTGATGGCGTTCGGCAATGCATTACGCGACTATCCGGATACCAAATTTGCTGAGGAAATAGAATTCCTTACTATTCGGGCGCAATATTTATACGCTAAAAATAGCAGGGAATACCAACAGGTAGAGCGTTATAACCTGGCTTTGGGTTATGAACAACAGTTTGCCGAAAAATACCCAACGAGCACCTATTTGCGCGATGCACTAACCTTAAAAAAGGACAGCGAGCAAGGCATAGCACAAACTAAAAGGATATTAGAAGAAGCCGCGAATGATCAAAAGCTGGCCCGTAAATTGGCTAAAAAAGATACGGTGACCGCACAGCCACCATCTGAAAAAGGAAATAGTAATCAAAAGATACCTAATTAAAATCGATATGAACAATATTGTAAATAAACCCGCTGTGGCAAGCAGCACCGTAACACGTGACTTACGTGAACTGGACATTAAGACAGATAATATTTACGAATCAATCGTAATTATGTCAAAAAGAGCTAACCAGATATCAAATAATGTAAAGGAAGAATTACATCAGAAACTTTCTGAATTTGCATCATCAAACGATAACCTGGAAGAGATATTTGAAAACCGCGAACAAATAGAAATATCCAAGTATTACGAAAAATTACCTAAACCTTCGTTGGTAGCCATACAGGAATTTTTGGAGGACAAGATCTATTACCGTAATCCGGCTAAAGAATCATAAGCCCAGCCCCCCGACCCCCTAAAGGGGGAGGACTAAAGGTTTAAGTTATAAAACTCCCCGTTTGGGGAGTTTTTTTTGTTAATTTTAGCTTTAATTTTATAGTTATTCCCCCTTCAGGGGGACTGGGTTTGGCTTATGCTTGAAGGTAAAAATGTAATTTTAGGGGTTTGTGGTAGCATAGCAGCTTATAAATCGGCTTTGCTTGTCCGGTTGCTGATTAAAGCAGGCGCAAATTTGCAGGTGATAATGACCCGGGATGCAACCAGCTTTATCACCCCTTTAACACTTTCAACCCTATCCAAAAAACCTGTACTGGTTAATTATTTTACGCCCGAAACCGGCGAATGGAATAATCATGTTGAATTGGGCTTATGGGCCGATGTTTTTATCATCGCCCCGGCAAGTGCCAATACGCTTGCAAAAATGGCCAACGGGCAATGTGATAATTTACTTACTGCGGTTTACCTATCGGCCAAATGTCCGGTTTATTTTGCACCAGCCATGGACCTGGATATGTGGAAGCACCCGGCAACGCAAAATAACGTACAAAAACTCAAATCGTACGGCAACATATTAATAGCGCCAACTGACGGTGAACTGGCGAGCGGTCTTTACGGTGAAGGGCGTATGGCCGAACCTGACCAGATCATCAGCTTTTTGACAACTGAGATAAAAAAAAAACTTCCTTTAGCTGATCAAAAAATATTAGTTACTGCCGGGCCCACTTATGAAGCTATTGACCCTGTCAGGTTTATCGGGAATCACTCGTCAGGGAAAATGGGCTTTGCTATAGCCGATCAGCTGGCTTCTATGGGCGCCGATGTTACGCTTATTTCGGGGCCAACATCGCAAATAAGCCACCAAAGCAACGTGAAACGGATTAATGTAACATCAGCTGCTGAAATGCTTGACGCCTGTGTTCATCATTTTAAGAACTCAAAAGCCTGTATCATGTGCGCCGCAGTAGCCGATTATACTCCGTTTACGGTATCCGCTCAAAAGATCAAGAAAACAGACCAAGACCTCAATATAGAGCTCAAAAAAACTGTGGATATTTTAAAGTTTTTGGGGGAGCAAAAACGTAAAGACCAGGTGCTGGTAGGCTTTGCTCTCGAAACCAGTGACGAAGAGGAAAACGCCATTGAAAAACTGCAAAAGAAGAACCTTGACTTTATTGTATTAAATTCGCTGAATGATAAGGGCGCCGGTTTTAAATCCGATACCAATAAAATAACTATTATAGACAATAACCTGCAAAAAACCAGGTTTGATTTAAAAGATAAAGAGGACGTGGCGAAGGACATCTGTAATAAAGTTGCTGAACTGATAAACGCATGAGGAAACTTTGTATTTATATTTTATTGTTAGGTTTTAGCTGCTCGGCAGCTGCACAGGACTTGAATGCAAGAGTAAAGGTCATCAGCGGTAAAATAAAAACCAGTAATACGCATATTTTCCAATCGCTGGAAACAGCCATGAAAGATTTTTTAAATGGACGCAAGTGGTGCGCCGATGCCATACTTCCCCAGGAAAGAATTGATTGCAGCTTTGTATTGAATTTAACCAATTGGGATGGTAGCAGCAGTTTCAGCGGCGAATTGCAGGTACAGTCATCCCGGCCGGTTTACAATGCCACTTACACCTCGTCCTTATTAAACATTAATGATAAGGATTTTGATTTTACCTATGCCGAAGGCCAAACCATTGATTTCTCAGATCAAAATTTCCAAAGCAATTTAAGTTCGGTGATGGCTTTTTATGCCTATATTATTATTGGTATGGATTACGATAGTTTTTCGAAACAGGGCGGGACCCCCTATTTTAACGCAGCACAAACAGTTGTGATTAATGCCCAGTCGGCTTCTTACAAAGGCTGGAAAGCTTTTGACAATAACATTAACCGGTACTGGCTTGCAGAGAACATGAATAATAACCTTTATTTGCCTTTCCGTAATTTCATCTATGACTACCATCGTAACGGTCTCGATCTGATGGCTGACAACCCCTCAAAAGGCCGAAAAACCATCACCGACTTATTACCATCCTTAACCCAGGTCGACAGGCAACGGTTAGGCTCCATGCTACCATTGGTATTTTTCACTGCTAAAAGTGATGAATTGGTTTCCATCTTCAGCAAAGCCGACTCAAGGGAAAAAACGGAGGCAATCAACATATTAACGCAGGTTGATCCGGCTAACGGCAATAAATACCAGGCGATAGGGAAAAATTGAAACTCGAAATCCTAAACTCTAAACCCTAAACTCTAAACTCTAAATAATAAACTCGAAATCCTAAATCATAACCCAGTTATTTCTCATCGTTCGGATTTGAAACTAATATAGGATTGCAGGATTACAAATCGCTGATTTAAAAATAAAACCTCTGTAACGAAACCAAATTTCACACGTCTTTTTATTACGAAATAAGTACAATTGAAAATATCTTCCAAAATATTTGCAAATACGAAAAGTATCGTAGATATTTGTACGAAGTTATTCGTATATAAAATGAACATGGAATTAAAACCAACAGAAAGCGAACTCGAAATTTTGCAGATACTATGGAAAATGGGCAAAGCTACCGTGAGGGATGTGCACGAGGAATTAGCGAAAACTAAAGCGGCCGGATATACTACCACCCTGAAGCTAATGCAGATAATGGATGAAAAGGGCTTGGTTGAGCGCGACACTACCTCAAGAACGCATATCTACAAGGCGCTTTACAGCCAGGAAAAGGCGCAAACAAGTGCTTTAAATAAAATATTATCTACCGTATTTGAAGGCTCTACCTCCGACCTGGTGATACAAGCTTTAGGACACCATAAAGCATCAAAGGACGAAATAGATGCTATTAAAAGTTATTTAGAAAAATTTGACAAGCATTAAAATTGATCGCTATGCAAACCGTACTCTATAATATCAGCCAGGTAATAGGCGTAACTATTATCCACTCATTATGGCAGGGGCTTTTAATTTATTTATTGCTCCGTCTGGCATTGTTGTTTTTCACGCACCTATCATCAAAAGCGAAACACAATATAGCCTTAACAGCGCTGTTGGCTATCACAGTATGGTTTGTTTGTACACTTTTAACTGAGATCAGTGTGTATAATTGGGTTGCACTAAAAACTAATGACCAAAGCATATTGTCGGCTATTTTGGCAATGCCAATACATGTACAGCATACCGCACCCTATAGTTTAAGGTATTATTACACTATCGAAGGGCTTTTACCTTATATCACTATCATATATATAGCGGGCTTAGTTTTCAATACCATGAAATTGATATGGGCCCGCAAAAAGATCAATGCTATCAGGCAAACAATGAGTATTGAAATCGAACTGCTTCAGCAGGTCGCCCAGTTTGCTAATATGTTAAACATCAGCAAAAAAGTAAAAATTGGAGTAAGCAAATTGGTTGACGTTCCCTGTATGATGGGATATTTTAAACCCGTCATTCTTTTACCGTTTACGCTATCCACAAATCTATCGACCGAAGAGATTGAGGCTATTATACTCCACGAACTGGCACATATTAAACGCAACGATTACCTTATTAATCTTGCGCAGCAAACCATGTCGGTATTATTATTTTTTAATCCATTTGCACAATTAATTAATCGCACTATTAACAAAGAACGGGAAAATAGCTGCGATGACCTGGTAATAGAAGCCACACAAAAACCTTTGGTGTATGCGCATGCACTATTGAAATTAGAACAAACCCGTCAGCATGAATGGCAGCTTGCCCTGGCAGCTACCGGCAAAAAGTATCATTTATTAAACCGAATTGAACGTATCATGAAAACCAAAAAACCAATTGGCAACGCACGCCATATATTATTAGCAATTGTATTGCTCACCGCCAGCATCACCGGCCTGGCCTGGTTAAATCCAGCCATTGCAAACGGCAAAATATCGATTAACAAAATAAAACCTATAATTGCCGATTTGTTTAGCGACACTACTGCTCATAAAAAAACAACCAAAACACAAAAAGTAGCGACTACAAAAAAGCCTGCTAAAAAACACACCACTACTGTTTATAAAAACGGCAAAAGCTACACTTATAATGATGGCGACAGCTTCAACGATGCTCAATTAGAAAAACTTTCGGCAGAAGTGAGCAAATATGGCGAAGATATCAGCAAGTATTATGAAAGCCCTGCATTTAAGAAATATCAGGAAGAAATGGAGCTGAAAGGCAAAGCTATTGAGGATTTTTATAACAAGCCCGAGTTAAAAGAACTGCAGGAGAAAATGGAAAGGATATCCGGGGATTTCCAGAAAAACTGGGGTGATAACGCCGAAACTGAAAAGCTGAGTCGACAAATGGAGGCCGATGGCAAGAAAATAGAACAGTATTACAATAGCGAGGAGTTTAAAAAATTTAACGAGCCGCTCGAAAAGAAATACGGCATAGAACATAATGGTTATCAGGACAGGGATAATGAAAATTACAGGAAATACCATGAAGAGGTGGAGCAGCATGTACCTGCAGAAATAAAACAACTAACCCAGGATCTGAGAAAAATGGGCACACAAATGCGCGACCGCTTTCACTCGCCTGAGTATGAAAAGCAAAGGGAAGCAATGAGGGCTATGGGCGATAGCATGAGAAGGGCCTTCCACAATCCGGCTATACAGGAGCAACAGGCTGAAATGAGAAAACTGGGCGAACAAATGCGCGCCATGCAAAATAACCCGGAGATAAAAAAAGCCAAAGAGCAAATGCGCGAAGCCCAGGCAAAAATGCGCGCTTATATGAATTCGCCCGAGTTTAAAAAACGGATGAATGAATGGAAAAAATATAGCTATCATTATGACTGGAACTGGGATGAGAACCGGAACGAGAACAGAAATGAAAACAAGAATGAGAACAAGAACTCACCAGAAAAACCTGATACCACAGGGAATAATTAGTTAATTGGTTGATGATTGGTAGATTGAGTTAAGTGGTTGATAGAAGGTTTTACTAATCTAACTTAGTCAATCAATCAACTAAAACCGTACTTTAGTATCCTCAAAAGGGATACTTTTTTTATGCTTCAAAAGCTCGTTATAAACAACTATGCACTAATTGATAATCTCGAAATCAGCTTTGGTGATAGTTTGAATATATTAACCGGCGAAACCGGTGCAGGTAAATCCATCATTCTTGGTGCATTATCATTGATATTAGGGCAACGGGCTGAGAGTAGGTATTTTTTCAATCAGCAAAAAAAATGCGTGATCGAAGGTTCATTTAAAATATCAGATTTTCACCTAAAGACATTTTTTGAGGATAACGAACTTGATTACGAAGCAGAGACGCTATTACGACGCGAAATATTGGCTGATGGTAAATCAAGGGCTTTTATTAATGATACGCCTGTAAACCTGACCACCCTTAAACAATTGGGCGAAAAGCTCATCGATATCCATTCGCAGCATGCCACGCTCGAAATCAATGACCCCGAATTTCAATTACTGGTAGTTGATTCGGTAGCTAAACACGGCGACCTCTTAAGTGATTATCAGTCAAAATTCAGAACATTTAAAAAATCAACTGCCAAACTTCAGCAATTAATAAGCGACAGTGATAAAGCCAAAGCCGATCTGGACTATTACCAATTTCAGTATGATGAGCTCGAGAAAGCAAACCTTGCCGCCGATGAACAGGCAAAACTTGAATTGGAACTTTACAGCCTGAACAATGCTGAAGAAATAAAACGGAACTTATTGGCCGCCTGCTTTTTGATGCATAATGGCGAAACCTCGGCCATTATACAATTGCGGGAGGCGGCACATCATTTATCCACGATAGAAAAATTCAATCCACTGATCGAAGAATTAAATGAACGACTGAAAAGTTCACTTATCGAATTAAAGGATATAGCCGCCGAAATAGAAAACATTGAACAGCGAACGCATACAGATGAGGCAAAAGCCCTTGAAATTAATGAGCGCTTAAGCCTTATCTACAACTTACAGAAAAAACACCGGCTAAATACCATTATCGAACTGTTGCAGCTACAGGATGAGTTGTCGGCAAAAATACAGCAGGCCCTTTTTGGTGACGAAGAAATAGATAAGTTGCAAAAAGAGATCGCAGTTCAAAAATTGGAACTTGAAAAGCAAGCAACACAACTCTCTGCAAACAGGACAAAGGCCATACCTGATATTCAGACGCAGGTGATACAGCTGCTTGCTGAAATGGGTATGAATAGCGCAAATCTAAAAATCGAGCAGAGTCTCTCCCCCATACCCCCTAAAGGGGAGTTTCCTGACGGCGGTGAAAAATTGTCTGATTCAAAAAACGCTTTAGGACGTAACTCCCCTTCAGGGGGTATGGGGGCCTCAGGGGGTTTGGGGGCTTCCGGCATTGACCAGGTACGCTTCCTCTTCTCCGCCAATAAAGGGCATGCGCTTGCCGAAATGAGCAAAGTGGCATCTGGCGGTGAGCTTTCGAGGTTGATGCTGGCCATCAAATCGCTGATTGCACGTTACACCGCGTTGCCGACTATTATTTTTGATGAGATTGATGCCGGGGTATCCGGTGAGGTAGCTAACAAAGTAGGGCAAATCATGGAGCATCTGGCTGAAAATTTACAAGTAATTGCAATTACCCACCTGCCGCAAATTGCCAGCAAAGGACAAAATCA
>JANYAB010000288.1 GCA_025355225.1 Bacteroidota bacterium | reverse complement strand
GCATGCCAATAATGGGGTGATTAATTCTACCAACATTTTGCTCCGACGGAGCAGGCTACACCTGTTATCACCACGTTTTCCAGTAATCTTTTTAATGGTTAATAAACAGACCGTAATACAAAATCGCCATATTCTAAATAGAATTATGGCTGAATTATTGGAGAATAACAAAGGGCTTTAGTGAACTACATTAACTATAGGGATAGAGATCACCCGATTACAGTTTTTAATGGCTGGGACGTAATTTTAAATTATACCGTCACTTTATCATCGCGCAGAATAATAAAAATGAAAATACAATGTCTTTAATATTGAACCTGATGCATTGTAAAGCCCGGGTAATTTGATTTTCAACCGTTCTTTTAGATATACCTAATTTTTCGGCAATCTCATTATTATCAAGCTGGTGAACCCGGCTAAGAAAAAAGATTTCCTGGCATCTTTCGGGCAGAGATTTTAAATATTGGCTCAGTTGGCCTTCCAGGTCCTGGTATGAAATATTTTCATCCGCGATATTTAACGCGTAACTCCCGCTTTCTTCCGGGATATGTTCCCGATACTCTATCGGGACAGTTTTGTTTTTCTTTATATAATTATAAACCTGGTACCTGGTGGCAGCTTTAAAATATTTATCAAAATCACTAATTGTCAGATAATTTTTTCTTTTCCAAATATTTAGAAAAAGGTCATGAATAATTTCTTCGCAGGCTTCTGTATCCTTAATGTAATTGAGCGTAGTCTTGTACAGCCTTAACCAATGTCGTTGAAACATTATCGTAAAAGCATGATGATCATCTTTAACAATAAGATTCCATAATTCGGCGTCGCTTAAGGAGCAATTTGCCATAAAATAATTGACATGATTTAAATAAACGATTATCAATATTATTCAAATTCAATTACATTAATTTGAGGACACGCAGCTCACAGAGGCAGTTCACTTACTCTTAAATAGTAATTTGAAAAAGTTTAATTGGTTTCGGGGCTAATATAAAAATAATATTTAAGCGTAGCAATCGATTGCATAGTATTTTTTCAACAAAAGATGATGATTTTATGACTTGTATTGTCGTCTAAATGATTTGCCTGCTGATATGGCTGAAGTATCAGACCAGGACTGTTCCGGACGCTTCACTATGCGGCCAAAGACGACCCTGCGCACTATATTCGACATTGGCTTAATAAGAAAGAAGTAGCGGCTAACCAGGATTATCGCTTATATTTGATCTGTCATTCAATATGGTTAGTCAAAACATTGAACCGGAACAATACCCAAAGCTGTATCTCTACCGGCGTATCGTGCAGGCCAAGTTGTTCATTGATCGCCGCTACGCTGAGCAAATCGACCTGGCGCAGATCGCCGACGAAGCCTGTTTTTCCAGGTTCCATTTCACCCGGCTCTTTAAAAGCTCCTATGGCAAAACCCCGCACAATTATTTAACGGAGGTACGTATGGATAACGCGCAACAATTATTGGCACAGGGCGAACCTGTGTCCGGGGTTTGCTTCAGCGTCGGGTTTGATAGTTCCACCTCTTTTGCCGCACTATTTAAAAAACATTTCGGTGTGTCGCCATCGGTTTACCAGGCAAGGCAGCTGAAAAAACAAACCAGCTTCGCCGAAAATCCGCTCCGTGCGGTGCCAAATTGTTTCGCCGAGACCCACGGCTGGAAAAAAAGCAATATCCAATAGCTCAAAGTGATCAATTGCTGCCATCTTTGGTAAAAACAAAGCAGCATGATCACTAAAGTCACTCACATGTGTGTGTATGTCCTCGATCAGGACAGCGCATACGATTTTTATATTAACAAACTGGGCTTTAAAGTACATACCGATGTCCCCATGGGGCCTGATGCACGTTGGCTCACCGTAACGCCGCCCGGGCAATCTGAACTGGAGCTCACGCTATTTCCCGTCAAGGAAGGTAGTACGTTTAACGCGGAAACCGCCCGAACTATGACGGACCTGGTAAAAAAAGGAACCTTCGGCGCCGCGGTATTTACCTGCCAGGACCTGATGGCGACCTACGAGGAGCTGAAAGGCAAAGGCGTAGAATTTAAAAAGGCCCCAACCAAAGAATTTTATGGTTATGAAGCTTTATTCAAAGACGACTCTGGCAATTGGTTCTCCTTATCACAGCTAAATCCGGAAAAATGAAAATTATATTGAAAACTATATTTGATGACGACGAGCGCCGGAAACTCGCCGGCAGGTTGAGTAAACTTACCGCCGAAAGCCAGCCTTTATGGGGTAAGATGAGTCCGGCTCAAATGCTGAAACACCTCCGTCTTTGGGAGGAGATGATCCACGGGAATAAGTTGTACAGGCGCCCGCTGATCGGTAGGTTGATCGGTCCGATGATCTTAAAAAGGGTATTGCAAACGCCGGAGTTTCGAAAGAACAGCCCGACTATCCCTGAAATGCTGGTGACCGATACGGGCATTGATCTAAATGAAGAACGTAGTCGGCTGATTGCGCTGGTTAACAGTTATCCCCAATATAACTGGCCGGATAACAGCTTTATCCACCCCTTTTTTGGTAAGATGACCCGCGAGCAGATAGGTAAACTGGCTTACCTGCACCTGGATCATCACCTTAAGCAGTTTGGTGTTTAATAGTTCTGGCAGAGGCGCTTGTATGCTATAAGTTAAGAATTGAATATTGAACATTGAATTTTGAATGTCAAACGCCGAAGTTACTTCATTATTCAACATTCAAAATTCAGTGCTCGATATTACTAATTTCTGTCCTCGCACAGTCTGTCAGAGACGACCTGTACGGTGAAATTATTACCAACCAGGCGTTCGAGCGGTTTTAATTCCAGTTTGCGCCAAAATAAGATTACCAGTATTGTGAATTATTTCTTTGTTGTTTTTGTCTTTATAAAAAGCAATTGTTCTGACGAGAATTTTGATTTGTCGATAAAATTTCCAAATTTCTTACCGTGATACAGAATCAAAAATTTACCCATTTCTTTTTGCTTTGTAATGTGCGCCCACGAAACCTCACTTTTAAAAGTAATTCCTTGAATTACAATTCCATCCTCACTGAAAGTATAAGCAATATCGTTTTGAAAACTTGGGTTAGACTTAAACTGGTAAACCGCCATCGTTACGATAAGAGTGGGCGCAAAAAGAAGAAACGATCCACAAAATATTTCAATGAATGGAGTAGAAGGATAATAACTTATTATATGGAAGTAATCAAGAAAAACCGTCGTTAGAAGATAAAGCCCAAAAACAGTACATATTATAAAGACTGGTTTTTTGTAAAGTCCTATAAACATGACCTTGATATAGTCCTGTTTATTCAACTTTGAAGTAATAGAAAAATTCATGTTTTAATGTGATAAGTTTCTAAGGTAAAACAAAATAATAATGGCCGAGTAAAGTATTATTTCAAATAACAACAAAAACCGTAAGCCAAACATATGTTTTCTGTCCTCACAGGGTCAGTCAGTGACTACCCTGCGGCCCGAGGACTGTGCGACAGGGATATTCGCGTAAGGCAATAGTATCTATCATCAACTAATTTTGTCGTCATTACCCACATAATCAGCCCTGATTAACATTATTCTTTTTAAACTCACTTGGGGTAACCCCATATTTCCCTTTAAAGACAGTTGAGAAATAATTGGGATTCGAAAAACCCACCATATAAGTGATCTCAGAAATCGTAAAACTTTCGTTATTCAGCAGATATTTTGCTTTTTTTAGTCTGCGGTTTAAAATATAGTCCGTAATGCTACACCCAAGCAACGCTTTAACTTTACGATAAAGTTGTATCCTCGAAATACCAATTATTTTACAAATATCATCCACGTTAAATTTATCGTTAGATAAGTTTTGTTCAACAATTCCTGCAAAATCATTTACAAATTTTTTATCAAGGCTTTTTGAAAGGGGGAGCCTTTCGGTAGTGCTTATATCGCTTATAAAGTGCTCTCTGAGGATTACCCTGTTCCTTATCAGGTTTTGGACATTAACCATTAAATAATCAAAGTTAAATGGTTTAGTGATATACAGATCGGCCATTGATTGAATGCCTGATATCTGGTGTTCTATACTGCCTTGTGCGGTAAGAAGTATGATAGGTATATGCGAAGTTCGGATATCCGATTTGAATTTCTCTGACAGTTCTTTGCCGGAATAACCTGGTAAAACTACATCTGAAAGAATCAGATCCGGCACCTTCTCATAAGCTTTTGTAATAGCCATATTGCCATTGGTAGCTGTAAAAACCTCATACCGCTCACTGAATTTATTTTCTAAATATTCAAGCATATCAGGATTGTCTTCAATAATCAAAATGGAGAACTCTTTTGGTGGACCAAAAACATCTTTTTTGTCTTCCGGGGCTACTCTTTCCAGGTCCGCCTGGTAAATTTTGGCCCCTTCTTTTATGTCGCTTAAGTCATTTTTATAAAATGTCTTTTCCATAGGACCTAAATGCTGATCACCAAGTGGCAGAGAGACGGTAAAGGTAGTTCCTTCCCATTTTTGACTTTTAACTTCGATGTGGCCATGGTGAAACAGCACAATTTCTTTTGATAAAGAGAGCCCGATTCCAGAGCCGGTTACCGGTGCGTTATTTGCCTGGTAAAACTGGTTGAATATTAGCGATGTGTCTTCGGGGGACATGCCCACTCCATTATCCTCTACATCGATATAAACGTAATTATTATCCTCTTTATGAATGTTAATTTTGATTTTGCCATTTTCACCGCAAAATTTAATTGCATTGGAAATCAGGTTAAAGAAGACCTTATCCAACATATTTACATCGAACCAAACATTGATTTGTTTTTCAGTGGTACTAACAGAAAGCTGTATGTTCAACTTTTGTGCGTATACATGAAAACTGTCCCTGATCTCTTTGATAAATGCTACCAGGTCATTCTCAGACGCTTTAATAGTTTGTTTATCAAACTCTATTTTACGATAGTCTATTAGTTGGTTTACTAATTTTAATAATCTGTAAGCATTCTGATTCACCATTGTTATATTTCTTCCCGTCAATGCCATTGTTTTTTTGTCATTGAGCATATCCTGCAGAGGTGACAACATCAGCGTTAGCGGTGTGCGAAATTCATGTGATACGTTGGTAAAAAAATTCAGTCTGGCTTCTGTGGCGGCTTCGGCTTTGGCCGACATTTCTATCAATTGATTTCGCTGTAATAATATTTCGTTGTTCTTAGCTTCAAGACTTTTATTGATCTTCCTGTTTTCAACTAATGAATAAAATGCAAGGCCGCCAAAGACGATAGCTAACACAAGGGAAATAACTATAATATTTAATACTATCTGCTGGCTCCTGTAAACAGATTGCTGTTCTTCAAGTAAGGACCGTTGCTTTACAATATCACTTTGCTGACTATTTATTTTGCTCCACTGCATTTTCATCAACTGTACATTGGTAGAATCAATAACCAGTGATTGCAATATATTTTCTCTCGAAAAAGGTTCTCTATTAAGTATGTGAAAGGCCGTTACAATAGCTTCCTTTCCACCGGTAGGGTATAGCAAACTAGCATCAATAGTTTTACTATCAATCATTTGCAAACCACCGCCACTACCTGGCAATGCATCAACACCAATAACTTTTATTTTTCCAGGATAGTTTAATTTTCTGAGGACTTCCCTCGAGCCCGAAGCCATCCTGTCATTATGTGCAAATATTGTGTTGATCTCTGGTAGCTTATCTTTGAAGTTCAGTAGTTCACTTTCTGCTTTTTCTTTTAACCAGTCCCCATATATTTTGGCTTTGACTTGTACGTTTGGGAACTTTTTGATCCCGTCCATAAATCCATGGTCCCTTTCAATAGCAGCTGACGATCTGGGCAGACCTGTGATCTCCAGAACATTGACCTGCTCTTTTGACGTTGATCCAACATATTGGCCTGCCATTTTACCCAATTCATAGTTATCCGCACCAACATAAGCAGTATATAAAGAAGAGGATGTTTTACGGTCGATAACAATAACAGGAACACCCTTGTTATAGGCTTCTTCTACGACGGGGGTAAGCGGCTGGGCCTCATTTGGGGAAATGATGAGCAGGTCAATACCGTCCTGAAGCATTTTACTGACCTGACTGATCTGTTTATCACTATTATTCTCGGCATCGGTGTAAATAAAATTGACTCCGGGGTGAAGCGAGAGTTCGGTCTTCATGTCCTCCAGCATAGTTCTACGCCAAAGATCAGAGCCTACACATTGTGAAAATCCAATAGTATACGCAGATTTTTTTTTTGCTTCGTTACAGCTAACTGCACTCAATGCAATTAACAGAATGATAAAAAATATTTTATAAAAATTAATAAACATAGCTCGGTCACACATGCTCTGGCAAATACGAATTAAGGTTTCTTATGGAAAATAATTGGTCAGGAAAGAATTCCTTTCCTTAAAGATATGGATAAAGAAATCATTTTAACAAATGTGGGTATCAGAGTTGGGTGTATGAATAAACCCCGCGTGTAACCTGATCAGAGATTTGATGTAACATAACTAAACATTCATTTGAAAAACATTGCTTGATGAAAAATAACATATTGATAATCAATGTTTTATGCTACGTTCAAATTTCAGAGTATTTTGAAATAAAATTGATAACCCCCACCTCGTAATAGAGCCTACTTTGCATCCTGTAAACCATTATAACTTCTAAATATATTTTATGAGAAAAAATTCAGTCCTGGCCTGGTCCATGGTCGTAGCTCTTGGGGGCTTCCTGTTTGGGTTTGATACCGCGGTAATTTCCGGAGCTGAGAAATCCATCCAGCAATTCTGGCACCTTTCCGTATTTGAACACGGACTTACCATATCTATTGCTTTAATAGGGACCGTTATTGGCTCTATGCTGGGTTCGAGGCCATCAGATCATTTCGGAAGAAAAAACACACTTTATTTCGTAGCTATCGCTTACTTATTATCATCCGTCGGAACTGCAATAGCAGATAATTGGCATGTGTTTTTGATTTTTCGTTTCTTAGGTGGATTGGGTGTAGGCGTTTCTTCGGTGACCGCCCCCATTTATATTTCTGAGGTCTCTCCTGCCGACCGCCGTGGACGCCTGGTAGGATTATTTCAGTTCAATGTAGTATTAGGCATCTTAATATCTTATTTATCTAATTATTTAATCAGCCAGTTTGGCGATACGTCCTGGCGTTGGATGCTTGGCGTTCAGGCACTTCCTTCTTTTATATTCCTTGTTCTGATCCGGTTTATACCTGAAAGCCCAAGATGGCTGATTCTTAAAAAACAAGCAAATGGCAAAGCATTGGAGATATTAAGAATAATCAATCCGCTTAATTGTGACCAGGAATTGATATCGATCCAAAACTCTGCGCTGGACGATAAAGGGAATCGCCATCAAAAAGAAAGTATTTTCTCAGGCCATTACAGCAAACCTATTGTGCTGGCCATGTTATTTGCCTTTTTTAACCAGGTGTCAGGCATTAACGCCATCATTTACTATGCACCGAGGATATTTGAAATGGCCGGTTTGGGGGCACATTCCTCTCTTCTTTCTACAGTAGGGATCGGGATGATCAATTTCATCTTTACGCTGTTAGCGATCAATATTATCGATAAGGTGGGCCGAAGGATTCTTATGCTCATTGGCTCCGTCGGGTTGATCTGCTCACTTTGCCTGGTGGCCTTTACGTTTTATTCCGGTCATTTTAATGGTTTTGCCATACCAGTATATATGATGGTATTTATCGCCTTTTTCGCCTTTTCACAGGGCGCTGTCATCTGGGTTTTTATATCCGAGATATTTCCAAACCAGGTAAGGGCGCAGGGACAAACATTAGGCAGTTCCACGCATTGGGTAATGGCAGCTTTAATTGCTTTTAGCTTCCCATATTTTGCCGAAACCCTGGGCGGTGCGACCACATTTTTCTTCTTCGCTTCCATGATGGTACTGCAATTAATCTTCGTGTGGCGCTGGATGCCTGAAACTAAAGGGAAATCTCTTGAACAGATCGAAACTAACATCATAATGCACTAAATATTGAATTATGAGATCAGAAACAAATTACTCCACGGCTATATGTTACGGTGAAATCCTGTGGGATATGTTGCCCGATGGCCCACAACCAGGCGGAGCTCCATTAAATGTAGCTTATCACTTAAATAAACTTGGCGTAGGTGCAAGTATTATAAGCCGCGTTGGGAATGATCTTAATGGCGCGAAACTGGAGTCTTTGCTTGAAAGCTGGGGTGTAAAAATGCATTTGCTGCAAAAGGATGGAGAATACCCAACCAGCGAAGTAATTGCTAAAATGAACAATGGCAATGAGGTGTCCTATGAAATTGTATTCCCTGTTGCATGGGATTTTATTAAATATTCTGGAAGCATTTCTGAACAGGTGAAGCTTTCAACCTATTTTATTTATGGAAGTCTTTCTTCAAGAAATGATACTTCGAGAAACACACTCTTTGAATTGCTGGAGAGTGATGCAATAAAGGTTTTTGACATCAACCTTCGCCCGCCATTTATTAACCGGGATTTATTGGAAGTGTTATTAGTAAAGGCAGACATTGTGAAATTTAACCAGGCCGAACTGGAAATGGCCCAATTACTATTTGGAGGATCATTCTGTAATGAATCATCGCAAATCAAATTTATCCAACAGCATTTTAACATACCTGAAATTATTGTGACCAAAGGCGAATTCGGCGCTTCGTATTACAAAAACGATGAGACCTACAATGCCTGGGGGACCGAGGTTAAGGTAATAGATACCATCGGCAGTGGGGATGCATTTTTAGCCGCCTTTATTGCTAATCATTATTTTAAGAATGATCCCCAGTTAATTATAAAAAATTCAGTCGCCATGGGGGCATTCATTGCCACAAAGAAAGGAGGTTGCCCGGAGTATAAAATCGCTGATTATTTAGATTCTAAAAACCAAATATTTTAAACCAATAACCCAATTAATAAAACAACCAAATGAGAAAATTATTACTTTTTTGTCTCTTGCTTTCGTTATTTGCAAGTAAGGGATATGCGCAATCCCGGCAGATTACCGGGACTGTTACCGATATTGAAGGTAAGCCTATGGAGTTTGTTACAGTTTTAAATGTCGAGACCCAAAAAGCTACTGCCACTGATTCAAAAGGGAATTATAAAATCAGTGCAGAAAACGGACAGAACATCAGATTTACATTCGTAGGAGTTAAATCAATAAATGTTCTGGTTACTGCCGACACGAAAAATTTAAACGTTCAATTTAAAGATAACCAAAGTTCACTTAATGAAGTCGTTGTAACAGGGTATACAAGTGAAAGAAAAAAGGATTTGTTAGGAGCGGTTTCGGTCGTCAATTTAAGCGATATAAAAAACACTCCTGCTACTAGTCCGTTGCTGGCCTTACAGGGACATGTACCCGGGCTATATATTCAAACCGATGGTTCTCCAACTGGTGGGGCCAACAGGCAGGTACTGATAAGGGGTGTAAACTCACTTGGAGATGCGACCCCTTTATTTATCATTGATGGTATCCCAACTACGCGTTTTGAGACTTTTTCAAGTTTAAATCCAAATTCTATATCCTCTATCCAGGTTTTGAAAGATGCTTCTTCAGCATCTATTTATGGTTCGCGTGCATCAAATGGTGTAATTATCGTAACCACAAAAGATGGAGGTACACGCAGCGACGAGAATAAAGTGACCATACAATTTAGCTCAAGTCTTACCGCTCAAACGGAAAAGCCATGGCAAGAATCCGTATTAAGTTCTGCCAATAGAGGAAAGGCATTATGGCAGGCCGCTGTTAATGACGGTACTGATCCAAATTTAACTCTGCCGAATATTTACACTTACAATTGGAATGGCAATTATGCCAACCCGTCATTAAACAATGTAATTATAAACCCATTGGTTGGGGGCTCTCAGCTCGAACCTGTGGGTAATACCAATTGGCAAAATGCACTGTATAAAACCGCTATTGTTGAATCGCACGACCTGACAATATCCTCAGGAAATAATAAGAGCGGAATGTTAATAGATCTGGGGTATTATAATAACTCGGGGCTTATACAATTTACCGGGTACAATAAATTCACCGCTCGTATTAATTCGCATACCAGTTTATTTAATGGAAAAATTAAGATAGGTGAAAACTTAATGATGGCAAGAACATCACAGATTGGATCTACTACTGATGTTGGCGGAGCGTCAACCCCTAACCTTGCGATTACACTTGCGCCAACTATTCCATTATATAAAACTGATGGAACTTACGGAGGCCCTATAGGCTCTGGTTATTCTGACAGGAATAACCCTGTTGATATGCAATTTCTTAATAAATGGAACACACACAACCAATTTCTTCCTTTTGGAAATGTATACGCAGAAATAGAGCCTATAAAGAACTTGGTTTTCAAAACAAATGTAGGATTTGACTATCAAAGTGAGATCGATAAAACTATTTTGCCAGTGGGTGATGAAGGCCCTGTCAGATCAGTAAATAGTTTGGCACTTCAACAAACCAGCGAACTTTCTATCACATGGTCAAATACCTTAAACTACCATCTGGACTTCGGTAAAAATAAGATCAATATACTGGCGGGAACTGAAGCCATCAGAGATGATTACCAGACTTTTGGGGCTTATAGAACAGGCTTCGCAGTTAATGATGTAAATTATTATACATTAAATGCGGGATCAGGGCAAATCAATAACAACGGTAGTGCTACCGGGTATCGATTGTTATCGCAGTTTGCCAAAGTAAACTATAGCTTCGCAGACAAATACCTGGCATCAGCTACATTCAGAAGAGACGGATCTTCACGTTTTGGCTCTAATAATCCATACGGTGTATTTCCGGCAGGGTCGCTTGGATGGAGAATAAAAGAGGAGGATTTTTTAAAGAATAACACCTTTATTTCGAATCTTAAATTGCGCGTTGGTGCTGGTATAACAGGTAACCAGCAAATAGGGAATTTAGCCAGTTATGGCTTGCTGCAAGCAAACTATGGAACCATTAACTCCCCATTAGGTGTGTTTCCCGGTGGATGGTTAAATACCGGAACAGCTTACGATCTCGCTGGCGCCAATACGGGCAACCTCCCTTCAGGTTATGTACAGATACAGGCTGCCAATCCAAATTTAAAATGGGAATCAACAGCTGAAGTTAACTTAGGGGTTGATTTCGGAATCCTGGGCGATAAACTTATAGGCTCATTTGATTATTTTTCGCGAAACACGAGTAACATTTTAATTCAGCCCCCTGTTGCTGGAGCTGAAGGAGAGGGACAAACTGAATATATTAACGGGGCCTCAAAAAGCAATAAAGGATGGGAGTTAATATTATCTTATCAAAATCATAATGATAACGGATTTGGTTATACTATAACTGGCAATGCAAGTCATTTCCACGATGAGATCACAAAATTGCCTGAAGATGTAAGAGCGGCCTATCCTGGTGATATACAGAATACCATACTCGGCCACTCACAATACTCTTTTTTTGGGTACGTAGCTAACGGGTTATTCCAGAGTCAGGCTGAAGTTAATGCTGCCGCAACACAACCTGGCGCAGGCCCGGGAAGGATCAGGTATAAAGATCTAAATGGTGATGGGGTAATTAATTCACTGGATCAAACCTGGCTTGGTACCTCGTTGCCAAGTATTGAATACGGATTAAATATTAACGTAAATTATAAGGCATTTGATCTTTCTGTCTTTGGATCAGGAGTCGCCGGTAAAAAAGGGTATGACCCGGCGATTGCCCTTAATTCATTTATTGATGTAAGAAATAATTATGGACCTGGGGTATTGAATGCATGGACACCTACGAATACAAAAGCTACTGTTCCGGCCTTATCCTTAATAAACCTTAATAATGAAGACCGGGCCTCAAGCTATTACATCGTAAATGCTGACTATTTTAAGATCAGGAACGTTCAGTTTGGTTATACGCTGCCAAAATCTCTCTTGAGTAAATATAAAATACAAGCACTGCGGTTTTATGTGATGGGCCAAAATCTTATCGCATTTAAATCAAGTCAATTCCTAAGCAAAGATCCTGAAAGAGCAAATACTTTTGATAACTGGCCAACCCCTACTTCGTTGACGGTGGGCGTAAATTTGACATTTTAACAACTATAAATAAAATTAGTCATGAAAAAGAATATAAGTATAATTTTAATGCTGGCAATGATATTGTTAGTTGACGGCTGCAAAAAGTACCTTGATTATCAGCCACAAGGAGCGTTAACTATTGCCCAGGTAAGTACGCCTGCGCAAGTTGACGGATTATGTACCGCGGCCTATGCTGCTATAGGGAATGATTTTTGGGATGGCCCTATCACGAGTATGTGGGAGTATGGAAGTGTCCGCTCTGATGACGCCTACAAAGGAGGTGGCAGCGTCTCTGACCAGTTCCAGATGGATGTTTATGAACAGTTTTATCTGCTTAACCCAACCAATAATGGTGCCGGCAATGATGGGTTTACTTCTACCTGGACAAGGTGCTACGGTGCTATTTCCAGGGCGGACGTTGCTCTGCGGGCTTTAAATTCAATGACAGATGCTCAGTTCGCAAATAGAACGAAAAGAATAGGTGAGATGCATTTTTTAAGAGGGCACATGTTTTTTTTATTAAAAGTATTATTTAACCAGGTACCCTATTTTGATGAGAATGCCACCGATGCTGTTATATTGAAAACTTCAAATGTGCAATATACAAGCGACCAATTGTGGGATAAGGTAGCCGGTGAATTTCAAGTTGCAATTAATGACCTTCCACTTACACAGCCCGGTGAACCAGGCAGGGCAAATCAGCTTTCAGCTAAGGCCTACCAGGCCAAAGTACGCCTTTATCAGGCCTATACGCAAGATGCTAGTCATAATGTGACTGGTATTGATGCTACAAAGCTTCAGCAAGTGGTTAGTTTAACTAATGATGTAATAAACTCCGGCCAATATCATTTGAATGATGATTATGCCAAGAATTTTTTATACGGTTATGATAACGGGCCGGAGTCAATATTCGCTATTCAGTATTCTATAAACGATGGCTCGGTATTTGGCAGGCTTAGCATGTCAACCAGCCTAAACTATTTTGCCGGAGCTCCTCAATATGGATGCTGCGCGTTTCATATACCATCACAAAATTTAGTGAATAGTTTTAAAACTGATGTCAATGGTCTTCCGGAGTTTAACAGTTTTAATACCCCGGGAACTGAAATGGTAAATCCGGCTGATTTTAAAACTAATGGTGTTGACCCAAGGCTCGACCATACAGTAGGCATAGCTGATCACCCTTTCAAATATAATGCTGCTGTACCTTATGAGCATAGTTGGGAACGTGCTGCCGGTATATATGGAGGATTTGGCACAATGAAAGAATTGCAATTGGCTACCTGTGCTTGTTTCAGTAAAGTAGGCCCTTTTTACGGGACTTCGGTTAACCTTGATATTATTCGTTATGATGATGTTCTTCTGATGCAGGCTGAGGCCCAAATTGAGTTGAATAATCCGGGTGCCGCTTTGCCGCTGATCAATCAAATCAGAACAAGGGCTGCAAATAGTACTGCGCTGTTGAAAGATGCAAACGGCAATAATCCTTCAAATTACCGCATATCTACTTATCAGCCAGGGATTAATATTCCTACCTGGGACCAGGCTACTGCACGTACTGCTTTGCAATGGGAACGCAGACTGGAATTTGCAATGGAAAGCCCAAGATTTTTTGACCTGGTGCGTTGGGGTATAGCGGCGCAAACGCTCAATGCTTATTTCGCTATTGAAAAAACGAGGCACCCCTTCCTTACCAATGCACAATTTACTAAGGGTAAAAATGAGTATTTCCCAATACCAGAGCAGGAAATACAATTTACTAATGGGGCTTATACTCAAAATTCGGGGTACTGAGCGCCATGAATGATTTGCGGAGCAAATCAATGCTGTCTGAATGATGAGGGAAGGCCCCTCGGTATCGGCTTACAGGAGCAGGTACCAAACCGCTGCTAAGTTGCTCTGGTAAAGAGCCAGGGTGGGAAGCGTTAGCAGAAAAGGCACTATAAAGGTGTCAGGTAAGTATAAAGAAGACGAATGGAAATGAACTGCCGATGAGGCGTCGAAAGGATTAAATGATGTCAAAACTAAAGTACAGTATCACTTTATTATCAGTTGGGAAGGCAACCTGCTTACTGTCCCAACGGCATCCGGCGTATAGGCAGCGTGATCTTTATGCAGGCAATCAGGCGGAACTTGGGAACCTGTCGGGACGATGTGAAGAGAAAAGGTCAAGCGGAAGAACCCGTGAGTCCGAAAGTATCGATGCGTCCCACGGGGGCAGAGCCACTCGTATTAGTAATGACGGCTATGGAAACGTAGCAAGAGCGAAGGGGTGGCGTTATCTGGTGCTATGCAGCGATAGAAACTGTTTAAAGAGTAATCTACAGGAGGTATAAAGATGTATAGGCCAAAACCATTTTGTATTAGTCGGAAGTCGGTGCAGGAAGCCTACCTAAAGGTCAAATCCAATAAGGGAGCAGCGGGTGTAGATCAGATGAGCATAGCAGAGTTTGATAAACAAGCTCAGCAGCGTCTGTATAAGCTGTGGAACCAAATGAGTTCCGGCAGTTATATGCCGCCAGCAATCAGGTTGGTAGAGATCGATAAGAAAGATGGCAGCGGAAAGAAGCGGTCATTGGGCATAAGCACGATAACCGATCGTATCGGACAGACAGTGGTAGCCAGGGAATTGGAAGGAGTGGTCGACAACTTGTTCCATGAAGATTCCTACGGCTATCATCCTAAGAAGTCAGCCATACAGGCAGTCGCCAAAGCACGTGAAAGGTGCTGGGAATACGACTGGGTACTGGATGTTGACGTAAAGGGCTTTTTCGATAACATCCCGCATGATCTGCTGATGAAAGCAGTACGGAAGCATGTGCAGGAAGAATGGATATTACTATACATCGAAAGATGGCTGGTAGCACCATTGCAACTGGAAGATGGGACACTGGCAGAGAGGACGAAAGGCGTTCCGCAAGGATCGGTGGTCGGACCTGCACTTGCCAATCTCTACCTGCACTATACAATGGATATATGGTTAGCGAACAACTACCCGGACTGCCCATTCGAACGTTACGCTGATGATGCAGTTATCCATTGCAGGGGGATGGTACAGGCAGAGAAACTCAGGGAAGCACTCGGAAACCGGCTACAGGAATGTAAGCTGGAAATGCACGAAGACAAAACTAAAATCGTCTCCTGCAAAGACAGCAACCGCAACCGAAAATTCGAACGGGTGATAACGTTTGACTTCCTTGGCTATACGTTCATGCCGAGAGAGGCACAGAACAGCCAAAGAAAAGAGGTTTTCACCAATTTCCTACCGGCAGTAAGCAAAAAGGCAATGACAGCAATGAACGAAAAGCTGAATAACATGCCTATACTGCGAACCCCGGGAATTGAGATCGAAGCTGTAGCCAAAGAAATAAACCCTGTCCTGCAAGGTTGGATCAATTATTACGGAAGGTTTTACCCAACGAAGCTGAACAGCTTCCTGCGTACTATCAACGCAAAGTTAGCCAACTGGGCAATACGGAAATACAAGAAGCTGAGAACCAGTATAACCAAAGCAATGAAGTGGTTAAGCAGCCTTTACAGGCGTAAACCTAACCTGTTTGCACATTGGACATTTGGTTCAACGCCTAAATGGATTATAGATAATGGGAGCCGAGATGCGCTGAGAGGTGCACGTCCGGTTCTGAAAGAATCTCAACCTGCAATGGTTGGGTTTACTTACTAAGACTTAATATTGATTATTAATTAGCAAACAGATTTGCATTATTGTAAGTCTGTTTGCTAAAATCAATTAAACGATACTTTTATAACATAAAATATTGGTGCTTTTATTGAATATTATAGTCTATAATTTTTAAAGACATTGTCCCAAATGAAATATACTTTTAAAACAATCGTATTGGTATTGCTGATTTCTTTACAAGCTTCTGCTCAAGTTCCTATAGGTATGATACCCGATTTTACTTTTTATAGACAGAACAAAAGTCCCTTTTCGAATAAAGACCTTCATGCAGGGAAAATGTCATTTTTTGTTTTTTTTGACTCAGACTGTGATCACTGCCAGCACGCCGTTCTTAGTATTAGCAAAAGCTATCGGGAGTTTAAAAACGTATCTGTTTACTTGATATCATTAGATAATGAGCAAAAAATAAACCATTTCATGAATTACTATGGGTCTAATTTAAAGGTGAAGAAAAATGTAACGGTTCTTCAAGACATCAAAAATGATTTTTTACCGAAGTTCAATCCCAGAAAATATCCTTCAATGTATTTATTTTCAAAAGAGGGCAAATTAATTATGTATGAGGATAATCCTGAAAATATATTCAGAATTATAAAACAGATAAAAACTTTTAATAAATAACGAATTAAACTTAAAGCCAGATTATGAAAAATAAAAGCAAGTTTATGTTGTTTACATTCATGGTAATTAGTTGCTATGCAAAAAGTCAGGATACCACAATAAGGCCATATGATGAGCGTTATCGTCCTCAGGTTCATTTTTCACCAAAAGCGCATTGGACGAATGACCCTAATGGCATGGTTTATTTTAACCACACTTATCATCTCTTTTTTCAGTATTACCCTGGCGATATTATTTGGGGGCCGATGCATTGGGGACACGCAATAAGCAAGGACCTGGTGCATTGGAAAGAGTTACCAATTGCCTTGTACCCAGATAGCTTAGGTTATATCTTTTCAGGAAGCGCCGTGGTCGATTCCAATAACACTTCAGGTTTTGGCAAAGACGGTAAAATGCCGTTGGTCGCAATATTTACTCACCATGATCCTAAAGGTGAAAAAGCAGGGAAGGATAATTTTCAAAACGAAAGCCTTGCTTATAGTTTAGATGAAGGTAATACCTGGATAAAATACAGTGGCAACCCAGTTTTGAAGAATCCTGGCATTAAGGACTTCCGCGATCCGAAAGTAATGTGGTATGCTAAAGAGAAAAAGTGGGTGATGACATTGGCAACCCTCGACCATATCACATTCTATTCATCAGCTAATCTGAAAGAATGGAAAAAAGAAAGTGAATTTGGTAAAGAAGTTGGCGCACATGGCGGAGTATGGGAATGCCCTGATCTATTTCCGCTAAAATTAAATGGGAAAACTTATTGGGTATTGATAGTAAATCTTAATCCGGGAGGCCCCAACGGAGGATCCGCAACCCAATACTTTCTTGGTGACTTTGACGGCAATAAGTTTACTACAATTGACAATAACATTCGCTGGGTTGATTATGGGCCGGATGAATATGCTGGTATCACCTGGAGCAATACCGGAAGTCGTAAAATATTTTTAGGCTGGATGAGCAATTGGCAGTATGCCAACCAGGTGCCGACTGAAAAATGGCGCAACGCTATGACTATTCCTAAAGAACTTGGCCTAAAACAGGTGAATAGTAAAAT
>JANYAB010000287.1 GCA_025355225.1 Bacteroidota bacterium | reverse complement strand
GATTTATATCGAGTACAATTTTACAACTGATTAAAAAAAATGGTAAATGGGGCAAGCCCGGGGTCGCTCCATTTTCGGGACGTTTTCATGATCTTGAAGCTTCGTTTTCGCCGGATGGGCAGTTTGTTTATTTTTCGTCAGACAGGCCCGGAACTGATAAAACGGTTAAAAAGAATTTTGATATCTGGCGGGTCAAAAAATTACCAAATAGTAAATGGAGCGAACCCGAAAACCTGGGCCCCATAGTTAATTCGGATAAGAATGAGTTTTATCCAAGTGTAACACGAAATGGCAATCTCTATTTCACCGTTGAGGCTGATTATGGCAAAGGAAGCGAAGATATTGTGGTTTGCAGGTTGACAAACGCCGGCTATACCAAGCCGGAAAGCCTACCCGAAGATATCAACACTAAATTTGATGAGTTCAATGCTTTTGTGGACCCCGATGAACAGTTTATCATCTTTTCATCGTACGGCCGGCCTGATGATCTGGGTGGGGGAGATCTGTATATCAGCCATAAAGATAAACTGGGTAATTGGCAACCTGTAAAACATCTCCCGGTCCCGGTCAATTCAGCTTCATTAGATTACTGCCCTTTTGTAACTCCCGACAAAAAGTATTTGATATTTACCAGTAATCGATTAAATAGCCAGTTTATGGACGGCCTGTTAAAAAATTATCAGCAATTAAAAACGCTTTTAAGCAGCCCCGGAAATGGCTGGGATGATATTTACTGGGTTAAGTTTAATGTAGACTGGCTAAAATAAAATTATGAAGAAATCTATTTTACTGGCGTTGATGTGCGCCATACTTTATTTGAACACTTTTGCCCAGAGTCCCTGCAATGCAAAGCCTCATTCGCATGATTTTGATTTCTGGATAGGCGAGTGGAATGTTTATAAATCCGGCAGTAACAATTTAGTTGGGCGTAGTATTGTGCAAAGCATATCCGGCGGCTGTGCAATATTAGAGAACTGGACGTCAACAAAGGCAAGTGAAGGGAAAAGTATTAACTATTATAATCCCGGAACCGGGAAATGGGAGCAGGATTGGATCGGTTCGGCAGGCGGCCCGCAGCGTTACTATAATGGCGAATACAAAAACGGCGCAATGCACTTTACCTACGAAACAACAAACGCAAAAGGCGCAAAAGTGAGCGGAAATTTTATTTTTTACAATATCGATAAAGACACTGTAAGGCAGTACCAGGATATAATAAATGATGACGGGAAAACGATTACCGTTTCGTATGATTTTACTTATGTGCGCAAGAAGCAGTAATTAGGCATTTTCTGAGGGTAAAGTGACAAAAGGTATATTTGAAGATCAGAACTTCTATAACTCCTCTGCGGCGGCCTTGTTGAGTGAATTCTGAGCCTGACAAACCCCAAATACACAAAAAATTCGGCATTGGCTGGTTCGGCAACCACAGGCTACGCCCAGGCAATAACTTTCATAGAATCAGACGCAGCCGAGAGTTTATTCACAGTTGCTCGTTTTTTTATAGGTGTTCATGAGATCGCTACGCTAAGTCTTTCTTTGGTGCTTCCTTTTTTTCGGCAAAAAAAGAAAGTACATTCACTGCCCCTCATAAACCACTTTACTAACCCTCAAAGCACAAACCGCTCAATCTATGTTTCGACAAGGTTAACATCCCACAGGTTAATAAACACTTCACTCCCATAAAATAACCTTTCACTCCATTTTAATAGCACATCGGGTTAAACACCCTTATATTTATGGTAATAAACCTAACCAACTACAACACTAATCAATATGAAAGCAAAAATATTTGGCCTTTTAATTTGCAGCATATTTTACATTACTGCAAATGCCCAATTAAACCAGCGGTTTGATAATACAAACTATAAAGCCATTTACTTTAAAGAAGCTTGCACGCTAATAGCCAACAACCCGAATTTACTTTTATTGGATGTGCGGTCGCCGGGTGAATATGCGGATACAACCAGGTTTATATCATCCAGGATCGGCAGGCTAAAAGGGGCCATAAATATTTCCATTGATTCCGTGGAAAAGCATTTTAAGGATTTGAAAGCTTATAAGGATAAAACGATTTTGGTTTATTGTTCGCACAGCCAGCGCAGCAGGGTGGTCAGTAAATTTTTGGCCGATAGCGGGTTTAAAAATATTTACAGTTTAAATGGCGGTATGACCGAAGTAAACAGATCAGCCGATGCAGTATTCCCCTGCAAATCATCATTATACACCTCCAGCTTGCCTTATAAATTAATGGGGCCAGATGACGCGGTCGCTTTTATCCGGGATAAAAATAATATTGTTATTGATGTACGATCATCATCCGAATTTAATGGTACGGATAGCTTGAATTTCAAAAATATTGGCAGGATAAAAAATGCCATTAATGTGCCGAAAACCACGCTGGACAAAGAAGTTGCTAACCTGGCAAAATATAAGGACCGCCCGATATTGGTTTGTGATCTGTATACCGGGGATGCTATGCAGGCGGCATTAACGCTGACTTCGGCTGGCTTTAAAAATATTTACGTGCTTTTTGATGGCCTGGATACTTTTTTGATCAATACCCCATCATCGTCAAAACTGCGGAAAGAATTAATAACAGCGGGGCCGGCCTATAAAATAATTGGGGTAAGGGAAACCGTCGACCTGGTTAATAATCATCATGACCTGCTTGTTGCAGATATGCGGCCAACCGAACAGTTTGAAAACAAATCGAAACAGACCTTTTATAACTTGGGGCATATTAAAAACGCCGTTAATTTTACAACTACCGATCAGCTGGAAACTTATTTAAAGGGCAAACCCAAAACAACACCCATATTGATCTATGGGGCTTTTTCATCGGCAATGAGAGGCATGGGCAGCAAGTCTGATATTGATCTGGGCTCATTTGTTAAAAAACTCACCGCCGAAGGTTATACCAATACCTACCTGCTTTATAACGGTATATATTCCGTAGTATGGTCTTCCGCAAATGTGGAAGGACTTAAGGACGCGACCGGTATTTTGGAGGATCACAAGGGGTTTTACTGATCATTTCTTTAATTTTTCATAATTAATCTAAACGGTAATATTATACGTGATGGGCGGATCAACCTTTTTAATTCTTATTGTCATCGGCCTAACAGCAGGTTTCCTTGGCGGGATGGTGGGCCTGGGTGGCGGCATTATTTTAATACCTGCGCTGGTTGTGTTTTTAGCGATGGACCAGCGCATGGCACAGGGGACAAGCATTGCGATCATGCTGCCTCCAATTGGTCTTTTTGCAGTATATAATTATTACAAGGCTGGCTATGTAAATATTAAATACGCTTTGGTTATCGCAGTTGTATTTATGGTGGGCGGCTATCTCGGCTCCAAACTGGCATTAAATATCCCGGTGAGTACCCTGAAAAAAATATTCGCGTTACTTTTGATAATTGTTGCCGCCAAAATGGCTTTTACCAAATAAAATGTGCTTCATATCCGGTTATTATGTAAATTGAAAATATGGTCATTCCTTTCAGAACAGCAATGGTGCTGAGTAATATTTTCGTTTTTACCAGTTTGGGTATCTATTTGTATTACCGGTCCGAGGTTATATTCAGCAGCTTCAATATTAGTATTTTTAATAAAAGAAGATTAACCATAGCGCTTATCTTCTTTTGCTTTTACATGGCTTGCATGCCATTTTACCCCTGCTTTAACAGTTTTGATACGCTGGGCGAATTTTTCATTAGTTGCGGCTATTCAATACTAAGGTCTACTTTTTTTGTTTTTTTGCCGGTTTTAACCATTCTTTACATACAACGGTGGGTTGAGACGAGGAATATGCCGCTGCTTAAACAGCACCTTATTATTGTATCGTGCATATTTATCTTCCTCACCTCAACAAATATTTGGATGAGCATTTTAATCGACCCAAGTCACCGTACATCTACAATCACCTATACATTTTTAATGTCACTGCTGTTTAGCGGAATTATTTCGGCACTATATATTAATATTACTTATGCTAACCTGGCCGAAAGACGACTTCGGTTTGGAAATATCAAAGCTGAACGAATTAAAAACAAAGGCGGAACTCGATGCTTTGCAGGCAAAGGTGAACCCGCATTTTTTGTACAATACGCTAAATTCATTTGCCGAGCTTTTAAGCCCTGGTGTACGGATAATTCGGCAATT
>JANYAB010000261.1 GCA_025355225.1 Bacteroidota bacterium | reverse complement strand
AAACAAGGTTATTGCACCTGCTGTTTCAGCGCTTACCCCTTCTAAAGGTGTGATCTTCGTGATTCGGGAACCCATAGTTTTAACGATTTTCCATCCGCCAGACATTGTACCCAATGCAATTGCCGAATAACACGCCAATGGAATCCATCCCGGCATGACACTTCCAGATTGAATAACCTTTGCAGCGATAAGCGCAACATAAATTATACCCATTACTTTTTGGGCATCGTTACCACCGTGTGCAAAACTTAGCGCAGCAGAAGATACCAGCTGCATTCTTTTGAACCATTTTTCGGCAGTTGACGGTCGCGAGTTTTTGCTTAGATGTAACACCAGGATAGTTACAAAGTAGGCGATGACTAAGCCCATAAATGGCGCTAAAACGATGTAGGCAATTATTTTAATAATGTAAACTGAGTTAATAGCACTTAATGGGCTTGAGCCAAGATATAATGCATTGGTGATGCCGGCGCCTGCAAAGCCACCTATAAGTGTGTGCGATGAGCTGGAAGGTATGCCGAACCACCAGGTAATTAAATTCCAGCTGATTGCGGCGATTAAGCCTGCTAATAATACCTGCATGGTCACAAAATGCTCGATTACGATTTTAGATACTGTGTTGGCAACCTTATGCTCATGAACAAAAAAGAAGACTATGAAATTAAAGGTGGCTGCCCAAAGAACCGCCTGGAATGGGGTTAATACTTTGGTTGATACGATGGTAGCAATAGAGTTGGCAGCATCATGAAAGCCGTTGGTATAATCGAATAATAATGCGAGACAAATTACAATAACGAGTGAGGAAGTAACCATTTAATAATTGTTCAGTGCAGTTAGGCGTTTTTTACTAAAATTGATTCCATTACGTTGGCTGCATCTTCACACCTGTCAGTAGCCGTTTCCAATGCCGCAAGTATTTCCTTATATTTTATCAAACGTATAGCATCGGTCTCATATAAAAACAAATCTGCAACGGCCCGGTCAAAAACATAGTCGGCCTGGTTTTCCACACTGTTTATTCTGATACATGAGTCTGCAATGTTGCGAACATTTCTTAGGTCCTTTAATTCGCGTACTGCCTTTTCAAGATCCTGGCTGGCTTGTAATATCAGCTCTGATAGCTTGCGGATATGCTCGTTAAAATCATCTATCCGGTAAAGGCTCATGCGGTTAGCTGCTCCCTGTATATAATCAGCTACGTCATCAATGGCGGTAGCCAGTGCATGAATATCTTCCCTGTCAAAAGGAGTGATGAAATTTTTACCAAGTTCCAGGTATATCTGGTGGGTGATCTCGTCTCCTTTATTTTCTAATTTATCAATTTGTTTAAACAGTTCTTCGCGATTTACAAAATTGTTGGAGTTAACAGCTTCAACCAGGATAACCGCCATAGCAACCACGTTGTTAGATGCCTGTTCGAATAATGGGAAAAATACTTTTTTGTCCTTTGGTACAAAATATTGGAAGATGCTGTTAAGTGACATTTTAAATATATTTGGTAAGATATGTTTATTTAGTGTTAAATTTTTGCAAAGGTAAAGTTTACAATGTTAAGTTAATGTTAACTCTTTAGAACAGGCAATACCGGGAACGGCAAAGCCTGCTTCGCCTTTTGCAAGGTAAAGCCAAAGGTTGAACCCAGGCCCTCGGTGCTTCGTACGTTGATAGTTTGCTGGTGCGCCTCGATAATATGCTTTACTATAGCAAGACCGAGGCCCGAGCCGCCTATTTGTCGTGAGCGGCTGGTATCTGTACGGAAGAAGCGTTCAAATAAACGGGGAAGATATTTTTCCTCGATCCCAATGCCATCATCGGTTACCTCAACCAATACCTGGTCATGCAATTCAAACAGGCTCACCGAAGTGCTTCCATCCTCTTTTCCGTATTTAAATGAATTGTCTATCAGGTTAACCAACACCTGTCTTATTTTTTCCCTGTCACCATTTACCGAAATGGGCTCATCATATTTCTGCTTAAAAATCAGTTTAATGCTGTGCTCCTCCGCTTTTAATTCCATCGATTCAAATACCTCCTTAATAAGATCGTTAATTTTAAATTTCGCATAGTTGATGGGCATTTCGCCGGTTTCCAGTTTGGATATTTCATCAAGGTCTTTTATCAGGTAGCTTAGGCGATCTACATTGCGGGATGCTTTTTCTAAAAATTGCTGAGCCATTTCCTTGTCTTCAAATTCGTCATCTATAATGGCATCTATATAACCCTGTATAGCAAATAAGGGTGTTTTAAACTCGTGCGAGATATTTGACAGGAAATCCCGCCTGAATCTTTCCTGCTTTCGCAGATCATCAATTTCGCCTTTCTTTTGTATCGCCCATTCTTTCACTTCCTGCTCTACATCATTTATCGGATCAGCGGTAACGTGTTCACCCAAGGCATCGCGCAGATCACGACCCAGCTTTAAATTATGGATGAGTTTATAGATTAGCTTGATCTTGGAATAGATGTATTTTTCGAGCAGGTAGTAAAAAGTAATAAAACTGATACTGATCGTTATAAAGAAAGTAACCGCTACGTCGTACCAACTATGTTTAAAATAATAGTTAACAGCCGAAACAGTTATGGCCACTGCAGCAGCATTAATGAAAACCAAAACACGCAATTTCATACCGTAAAGCTACGATTTGTAAGTAATTTTTTTACCCCAAAATCCCCTTACGGATATTAAGTTATCGTTACGAATTTGTGGCTTTTTTGCCTTATGCCTTACTTCCCAATTCTCGCCTAATGTGAGAGATTATCTGGTTTGGATATTCATGCCGACGTTTTTATTTCGAGGGGATTCTCTTATCGGCTTCAACATTAATAGAAATATTTACATCAGCCGACATGATCAGACTACTACCACCCACGCCATAATCAGTACGATCTATTTTTAAGCTTCCTTTAAATGTAGCTGTGCTGCCGTTGTCGACATAAATAAAGGGTAGTTCTACCTGGTTAGTTTTGTCTTTAATGGTCAGGCTAAATACACCTGTAAAGTTGTTCCCGCTTTTATGTTTAAAGGAAACAGACCTGATTGTCATTTTAGGATATTTCGCAGCATCAAAATAACTATCGCTTTTTAAGTGATCATCACGCGAATCATTGCCGGTATTAATCGTAATAACATCAACCGAAGCTTCAATCGAACTGGCATCTAAATGTGCGGGGTCAAAATCAATATCCCCTTTAACACCGCTAAAGCTCCCATTTGTATAGACCCCAAGATTTTTAATCTGAAAAGTGACCAACGATTTGGTAATGGAATGTTTTATCTGGGCAGAAACTGTATTTATGTATAGTAGAAAAAGTAAAGGCAGCAATAATTTCTTCATATAGCTTATGACATTTTTGCAAACATAAGGATTAACGGCACTTTAAGAAATGTTGTCCAAAAACTTACAAGTTTGAAAGCATCTAAAACTCCACATGCGCTCTTACCCCAAAAACACTCACCGGTCCGCGGTCAGCATTATACGCAGGATGCAGTATAAACTGGTAATCGGGTGTCAGCCAGAATTTCTTTTGAAAAGCATTTATTTTATAATATAGTTCGGCTATCAATTCGGGTGCGTAATTCAGCTTCCCATCCCCTATCAGGAAGCCATATCCCCCGGCCGCCAGGTAATCCCTGTGATCGGACGAAAGACCGTTGGCAATAAATGCCAGCCCCAGTTCATCATCGCTGCGTTTCCACGAGGTCCCTTTAAGTACTCCGCCAAAAGTTAACGAACGGTCTATCTCTGTAAAGAACCAGGTTTCTGTATGCCCATCATTATAACTGGCTTTCGCAAATACGCCAAAATCTTTGGTCAGGTATTGGTCGGCATTAATGCCGAAACCATATTTATGCCTGCCATAAGCTTGTGTTGTATCCACGTTTGGCGCTGCTGGGTTTTGCGCGATAGCAAGTCGGTAATTGCCGAATTTGCCGTTGTTGGTAAAAGCCAGTAAGCGTATTGTGCCCTTTTGCCCGTCAACAGCATAGCGCTTTTCAAATTCAACGGTTTCGGTATTCGCTTTTCCTATTTTACTGTCCCATATGCTTTGATTGGCCTGCGTAGTAACCAGTGTAAAGGCAAAACGCAATGTCCAATCGGGCTGGCCCAGTTCCGCTGTTGCACCCAACACATAACCCCTGGTATTTGCTGGATAATCCCATGCGGCGTTATCCATTAAAGCCCAGTTCATAAATTGGGTACGGGGATCATGGCTAAAATTATTGTTATCAAAAAAATCTGCCATGCCAAATTTCCCAATGGCAAATGAAAAATAACGTTTGCTTTTTAAGCCAGCCAATTGGTTAACATCATCCGCAATCGTGTCCTTTTCCTTTCCCCATTCAAAATTTTGTTTAAAATATAAACGGGCGATGTAAATTTTATTTTGAACACCACCTACCCTGAATGTTTCACCGTTGGGGAACCCGGCTACTCCTAAAGTTTGGCTTAAACCCGCGCCACCCGATAGTTCCGGATTAAAAAAAGTTTCAGCGCCTTTCCATAGCCGGGCTGCGCCAAAAAATGTAGAGGTAATTGAAGTTTGAGTTTCCTCTTTGGTTATTAAACTGTTTTTACCCGTATAAGCCGCACTAAATGCAGGCTTAAACTGTGTAATAATAGTTTGCTGAAAATGGAAATTGGTGCGTTGCTCTTTTACAGTATCCTGTGCAAAGGCAGATGTCAATATACTTGTTAAAAGCAAAAAAAAGAGTAGGCGTTTTTTCATCGGCAAAATTTTGGCAAAAATGAGTTTTTCATATTAAACCTGTGTTAATTACATAATCATTTTAATAATTACGAATAATTAGCCAAATCTAATAATAAATTTAGACAAGTCTAAATTTATTATTCATTACATTCTAAATAAAATTGCTCCAGGTATAACTCCAAAAAGTGATGTCTTTGTTCTGCTAACTCTTTGCCGGTAGCGGTGTTCATTTTATCTTTTAGCAGTAACAGTTTTTCGTAAAAATGATTGATAGTTGGGGCGGTGGAATTTTTATATTCTTCCTT
>JANYAB010000239.1 GCA_025355225.1 Bacteroidota bacterium | reverse complement strand
TAAGAATTAACAGCAGGGGCGAGATCTTCGCAGCTGTCGCTAAAAAAGGTATATACAAACTTGAAAATAACCGGTGGAAAATTTACTGCAGCGTGGTTGAAAAACCCGAAATAGATTTTATAGAAGATTTTATTTTTGATAATTTGAACCCTGATCTTTTATATTTTATAACAAGAAATAGTTTGTACTCATCTACCGGGGGATTAATAAAAAACGAATCTCAAAAACTATTCAAGTCGCCGCATCCCGGTTTTACCTGCCTTTTATCAGATAAGGATAATGGATTATGGATTGGCACTGATAATGGCGCTTGTTTACTAAAAAACGGGGCCGTCACCTGGTTCAATGATAAAAATGGTTTTACAAATGTTAGAGTTTTTTGCATGCTCAAAGACGCCGATAATCAAATTTGGTTTGGGACAGATGGTGCCGGGCTTTTCAAATATCAAAACAACACCTTTTTAGTATTTGATAAATCGCAGGGATTGGATAACGAGGTTGTGATGACGCTGGCAAAAGGCAAAAATGATGAAGTATACATCGGCAGTAATGGCGGTAAACTTTTGTGCTATAAAGATCAACAGATGGTTGATTTAAAATTACCGCGCAGTAAGATGCTTAGCTCAAGAATTAATTACCTCTTTCAGGATCACAATAATAATTTATGGATAGGTACTGATAACTCTGGCCTGTGGTTAAAAAAAGGTAGTGAATACTCCAAAATTTATCCAAAAGAGGGGGATCCACCGTACGTCATTTTTACGACGATTCATGAAGACGGTGCCCGCAATTTATGGTTTACGGCCAGTAATGGCTGTTACTATTTAGAAGATAATAAATTAGTGAAAATCAAAAAATTTAGTGACTACTGTTCCTCTATGATTGAGATTGGAAAAGACTCTTTTTTTGTAGGAACGAATGACGGTGTTAAGTTAATTATAGACAAAAGTGTTGACACCAAATTCCCCGGCATTTTGGCAAAAGAACAAATAAACTGCCTGGAATATAGAAAACCTTTTCTGATAGCAGCAACAAATGAACTGGGAGTATTTATTTATAATCTAAAAACCAAATCAACCCAAAAAATTTCAACAAGGAACGGCTTAAGTTCTAACGCCATTTATAGTATGTTACGGGTTAATGATGAACTTTGGATTGGTACTGGCAGAGGCGTCAGTAAATATAAACTTGCAGTAAACGGAAATGAATGCAAATTAAATTTAATTCCAATAGTTGGTCTTCCCTTTGAATGCAACGAAAATGCAATTCTGAAATTCAAAAATGATATATGGGTCGGAACTACGCACGGTATAAATGTTTATCCCATTTTTTACAGCGCTTCGTCAAATTCGATAACTAAAATTGTTATTGAAAATATTCAAACCTACACCAAAAATTTAAAGGATTTGCGCTATTCATATTTCAACGGGTACAAACTTCCCGGTCAGCTAACGGTTCCGTCGGCCGAAAGCCATATCGCTATCAAATTCCAGGCAATTGACTTTAATGCTTCGAAAACGCAGTACCAGTATATGTTGGATGGACTGGATAATGCCTACAGTAAGCCAAGTCAAAATTCCTTTGTTGATTATCCAAATTTGCCACCTGGGGATTACGTTTTTAAGGTGAGGCCTGTAACCGCAAATAATTCATTAAGCGGTACTGCTTTATATCGATTTACTGTTAAGCCCGAATTTTACCAAACAATTCTATTTAATGTGGGCGTAATTTTATTACTGGTATCTATTATTATCAGTATTTACTTTTACAAAATTTACTTAAACAAGCAGAAGCTAAATTTTATTCATCGATTGAAGCTTCAGGAACAAGAGAATGTGCGACGGCAAACCGGCGAAGATTTCCATGACGACCTGGGCAACAAACTGACAAGAATAAATATGCTTTCAGAACTTTTGGATAAAAAAATGTCGTCCGATCTTACAGAGGAAAAAAAATTAACTCGACAGATCCGGTCAAGTGCTGTGGAAATGTATGCCGGAACAAAAAGTATTCTTTGGGCTTTAAACCCCCAAAATGATCATTTAAATGAAGTGTTAAAGGAAGTGGAAAAATTTGGTTATTCCATTTTTGAAAATACAGGAATTGCGTTTAGTACTTCGCCGTATAAACAAGCTACGCCCGAAATTAAATTACCGCTGGGCTATAGCCATAATATCACGTTGATTTTTAAAGAGCTAATGAATAATATATTAAAGCATTCTGACGCAAATGTTGTAACGTTTTCATATGAATTGACGTCTTATAATAAAATCTGTTTAGCAATTGCTGATAACGGGAAAGGATATGACGTGGATGCCTTGCATGAAGGCAATGGCATGAAAAATGTTCAAAACAGAACCCGAAAATTAAATGGCGAACTAATAGTTGACTCCCGGCCTGGTAAGGGAACCATTACAAAATTAATTATCAATACAACCTAATTTTAATATGTATGTTCCGCCCATAAATATCGTAATAATTGAAGATGATCAAATTTTGCTTCAAACTTACAAATCGTTAATTGAGGGGGAAAACGGATTTAGCGTCACTGGTACCTACACTTCTGTAGAAAGTGCAGAGAAGCATTTAATAACGAATATGCCGGATGTTATACTCTTAGACATCCAACTGCCAGGTATAAATGGTATTGATGCTATACCCATGATAAAAAGGCTTTTGCCAAAGGTTCAAATCATCATGCTCACGGTTTTTGAATTTGAGCAGCAGATATTCCAGGCCCTTCAAAATGGAGCTTCGGGTTATTTAACCAAAGATTCTTCCTCAGGTAAAATTTTTGATGCGATTAAAGAAGTAAGAGAAGGCGGCGGACCAATGAGTATGAAAATTGCCAGGATGGTGATTAAATCTTTTGAGAGAAATACGCATTCGCCATTGTCTAAGCGTGAAACAGAAATATTGAGTTTGATTATGGACGGAAAGAAACGAAATCAAATAGCAGAGGAACTTTTTATTGAATCTGCCACGGTTAAAACTCACATCAAAAATATTTATTCGAAACTGGACGTGAATTCACGATCAGAAGCCATTAATATCGCCAGAAAAAATAAATTAGTTTAACTATAATACAGATTTGCTAAAATAGATCGTACAGATAAGGCATAAAAATATGCCAGAGACCTTAATCTCAGATACTCCTCCTCCAACTAAGTTAATCCGGAAATCCTGAAAATATGGACAAATAATTGAAAAGGAATCTGTGCCTCGCGCCAGATTCCTTTAATTAACTATTAACTAATCTTAACTGATCTGAAAAAACTAGCTGGGTAAATGTATTGCTATGCTTTCTATTTGGATATTCTAAAAATACCATTTGGAACAATACGCCCCATTTAATAGGTTGATTATAACGAATTTAATGCACCGTCACGTCAACGGCAATAAAA
>JANYAB010000236.1 GCA_025355225.1 Bacteroidota bacterium | reverse complement strand
CTTAACACAGCCGTTGCTACCCACACAATGTCGTCAGGTGTTACAAAATCACGACCCTTAATAGCTGCAAGTGCTTTCGCTGCATTTACAATTGCCAATGAAGCCCTGGGTGACCCACCAAGATATAACGACCTGTTATTGCGTGTTTCCTGGATGATCCTTGCAACATACTCTAAAATTTTAGGCTCAATATGCAGCCCCCTTACCAGCTGCCTTAACGAAATAATATCATCCTTTGATAATATAGGCTCGATTTGGGCAAGCTGCTCGGTGTTTTTTTGCTGGTGCTGCTGGGTAATAATTGCAATTTCATCTTCGAGAGAGGGGTATTTTATTTCGATCTTAAACAGGAACCTATCCAGTTGTGCTTCGGGGAGGCGGTAGGTACCTTCATGCTCAATTGGGTTTTGGGTAGCCAATACAATAAACGGCTCCTCCATTTTATAGGTCTTGCCGTCGATAGTCACCTGCCGCTCTTCCATTACCTCAAATAATGCCGATTGTGTTTTGGCGGGAGCCCGGTTTATCTCATCGACCAATATAATATTGCCGAAGATAGGGCCTTGTTTAAATTCAAAATCGATGGTTTTCGGATTGAATACAGAGGTGCCCAATACATCAGATGGCATTAGGTCGGGCGTAAACTGTATGCGCGAATATTTTGCATCGATCGCTTTTGCAATTAGCTTAGCGGTAAGAGTTTTAGCTACGCCCGGTACACCTTCTATCAGGATGTGTCCGTCTGCCAGTATGCCGGCGATCAATAACTCTATAGCACCCTGCTGGCCAACTATTATTTTTCCGAGTGTTGCCTTTATCTGCTCAACTGCAGCGGTAAGTTTGCTCAGATCGGTTCTTTGTTCAAATTGTCCGTCTTCCATAATTATCTGGATTGAATATAAAATTGTTCGATAAGGTGGTTTAAGTAAATAAGTTCGTTGTCGGTAACCCTGTTTTGGACATTGACGTATTTAATGTGATTAATGATCTCCCTTGCAAAAGCTGGATCAATACCCGTTTTTTGTGCAAACCGGTCCATAAATCCCGTGTCCAGCAGTGTGGTTTTTAAATAATATTGTGTACGCAAATGCTCCAGGAAATAAAGTGTTTTCTTTTGGGCGATATTTAAATTATTTCTCTGCTCATAATACACCTGTCCAACAACATTTACAAAATCAACTGTTGAATTTTGTAAAGGCTCTATCACAGGGATAATTCGCTGCCTGCGCTTTACTTCGTAAATTACGAAGATCAGCAAGCTAAAAAGACTGATATAATAGGCCCATCGCAAACTTGCGCTGCCGAAAAATACCCGCATGGGCGACAGATCCTGCTGAATATCGTCGTTTTGCAATTCGTCCCAATAAATGTCGGGCCGTGGCGGTAAATAGGATAGGGCTTTTGCGGCATAATCTGCCCCCTGGTTATTTAGCAGGCCGAAATTTGTAAATAACTCCGGGTTAGCACATAAGTATAACGAGCCTTTCCCATAAGTGAAGCGCAATAGATTGCTATTGCCCAGTTCGTTTTTGCCCAAAACAGTTGCATGTGCGGTATCAAAGCTGCTGAAATATTGAATGCTGATATAACGACCGAACTTATAATTGTTTGCCCGCCTTAATTTAGGATTGGTGAAATTTAAACCGATACTTTTTTGCTTATATTCTGAACCGATTTGAAGATCTAAAGTATCAGCCAGTACACCCTGCCATTCAAATGCGGAAATAAATACCGAATTACCGGCTTTGATGTAATTAACCATTTCCTCAAAATCGCGTTTATTCAAATCGACAGTTTTTGTCAGAATAAAATAATTACTGTTAGAAAGACTGTCATTATGAAACTGATCTTCTAAAGTTTGATTGGTGTTGATGACTTTTGCACCGGGAAACAATGTTGGCAATTGCTTGTACAGGATATAGGTACCAAAGGGTACCTTGTCTTTATAATACATGGTTGGCTCCCAGTTGATAGACGCAGGCTTGTTATATTGCGCTATCAGGTAAATGACAAGCAAAAGCGAAGCTATAGAAAGGTATATCTTAAAATCTCTCATGCCACCTGTTTGTTAAAATCCCGGAACGACATATCTATGGTTGCATAAATGGCCTGATCAATCAAAAACTCGCCGTACCAAATATATTCAAAATGGTGAGTAAGCGTTTTAAATGCGGTGCGTTGCCCGTCGTCGGTAAGTTCATCTATGTAAACGCTGTTGGTCTTATCTATCTGCCACTCGATCAACCCGGAATCGCTAAGTTGTTTAAGGCATTTCAGGTATAAAAGCCGCACGGCAAAGCGATAATTGTGACTGGATACCGCCTTCTCTATTTCCAAGTCAAAGTCGATGTGATTTATATCTTCAAAAAATTCAGAGTAAGGTATTGGTACAGCAGTAGGCTTGCGCTGGAAGATATTCAGTACATTTATTCCTACCGATTTAAGTATCAGAAACACCACTGCTGCCAAGCCCGCGGCAACTAATAAAATTTCTATTATCTGCCACACAATGGCAAATATGGTTAAGCCTCTGGAGCCAAAATCAAACAAGTGAGCAATCCACCTCCAAAACAGTCGCCAGAAGCGTGTCCACCAGGATATATCTGTGCTTTCCTCTTTGTATTGAAATTCGGGCTGTTTACTGTAAGCCTTTAATGCGGTGCTGTCCAAATGACGAACGCTAACCAAAGTCGAAGTATCCGCTTGCAATATTGCCGGTTTAGTGATCCTGGGCTTAGGTTTGTCAAATTTTACTACGGCGCCATAACCCAGGTCTGCAGTCAGAATAAAAAACAAAAAGAGTAAGAAAGCACGCATCTTAATATTCTTCCGGTTTGATATTAGCGTCAGGTGTGTTTGTTCCGAATTGATTGATACGCTCGATCAAACCAGTGCCTTCTTTATTTTCATTAAGGTTAAAGTAGCACAAGCTGGCAGCTACAGTAGGTAAAATGTAGAAAACATGTGCAATCTGCGATAATAAAGTTGTTATAACTGTGGCTGATGTTGATACCGAAGTGCCTTTTGTAAACGATGAATACAAACTAACACCTCTTAATATTGCTGCCGGCATTATTACTACAAGGCTCGCAACATAAAGTACGATAATAACAACAATCAGGGTGCCAAATGTTACCCACCAATTTTCCTTTATCAACTTAAAACTTTGATTAAAAGCATAACCAAAGCTCGCGTTTTCCATCACCATTATTGGCGGTATTAATGCAAATATTGGATAAAGGTATACTGCCGGTAAAAGGCAAAAGACAGCGGCAACCATTATTAAAATACCTAATATAAAGGAGGCCCCTAACAATTTTAAAAAATAGAATTTAAAATACCCCCACATTTCGTCCATTTCGGGCACGGCATTGCCTTTTTGCTTATACAGGACGATATAAGCTAAAACTGTAGTAGTTATGGAAATATATTCAATCCATATAAAAAATACGTTCAGGAAGAAACTAAGTCCAAACAAAGCGAAAGGATTATTCTGACGGTAAGTATTTGCGTCCACATTATTATTGATCGATGTTATTTTAAGTTGCTGCATCACTGATGTTACAGCAGCTGCCAGAAAGAAGAAGCCACAAAAAATAAAAAAATACTTAAGTAGGGGCTTGAAATTTTGACGGATAAAAATGAAGGTATCATTTATGATCTCTCCAAAGTCACGGGATTTTGCAAGTTCAATGTTCGACATATAAGGTTTGGTTTTTATAAAGTTTGTTTGGATAAATAATTACATACCAGATAATAAAAGATAAAGACGCAGCCAATATAGTTATGCTGAGCCATTCGGGCATCCCGGTATGGCGGGTAACAAAGCTTTCGAAAAAAGCGGCTGTAATAAATAATGGCACCAGGCCGATGGTCATCTTCATACCATCTTTTGCTCCCTTTTTTAAGGACACCAGCCGGGTATAAGTTTTAGGGAACAAAAGGCTGTTACCCAAAACTAAACCTGCAGCGCCTGCTATAATAATCGATGATATTTCAATTGTGCCATGTATCCATATCACAAGTACGGATTGCAAGCCTAAGCCCTTGCTAAAAAAATAGTATTCGAACGATCCAAGCATCAGCCCATTTTGAAGCAGGAAATAAATGGAACCCACGGAGAAAACAATTCCGCTTACAAAAGTCACCAGCGCAACGTAAATGTTATGCGGTACAATAAAAAAGAACATAGCGAATTCGTTTCCGGTTTTATACACACCAAAAGGGTTGCCTTTGGCAATATTTTCATTAGTCATGTCAACATATTCTCTTCCCAGAATAAGTTTCAGAAAATTTTCATCGTACCTGGCAGAAAGCGCCCCCATCAAACAGAATACC
>JANYAB010000220.1 GCA_025355225.1 Bacteroidota bacterium | reverse complement strand
CTTTTAGAATTATTGAACCCTCTATTAAAGGGATGATACATAACTTTTTTTAAACGACCATGCTTGATGCTTTTAAGCTTTGCCAGATACTGAATATTAAACCTAAAGAGTTAAATTATCTCGTAGATAACATAGACAACTTTTATTATTTAATCAGCAATCCCAAGTTAGGTAAAGACGGAGTACAATTAAAAGATAAGAATGGAAAATTGAGAACAAGGGATTTATATCCCAGTATTACACTCTTAAAAAATGTGCAGCGTGGCATCTACAGGAATATATTAAAGCGAATTAAGTTACCATCGTATGCCTTTGGCGGTATTGAGCGCAGAGATAACATACTGAACGCAAAGATGCATCAGGGTAATAAATTCTTTTTCAATACTGATCTTAGGAATTTTTATCCTGGCATCAGCCATACTCAGATTTATCAAATGTTTTTATCAAGAGGGTTTGCACCACAGACCGCTAATATTTTAACTAAATTAACCACCTATAAAGGAATGTTGCCGCAGGGAACGCCTACTTCACCTTATTTAGCTAATCTTGCTTTTGTGAATGCCGGAAACGAATTACAAGAATTTGCCAAATTACATAGCCTAACCTTTACCACTTTCGTTGACGATATTACTTTATCTGGAAAAACGGATTTTCAGCCATTGGCCAATACTATTATAGATATTATCACATCAAAGGGCTTTAAGATTAGCCACAACAAAACTTTCTATCAAACCAGCATGCCGAAAGTAACGAATGTGATTGTAATGAGGGATGGCTTGAGATTATCGGACAGCTATAAGGCGAAAATTGAGAGTTTTGAGGATAAAGAAACACCACAGGCAAAAGGAAGCATCAACTATTTTAACAGAGTGACTAAAGTAAGTACTCAAAAAGCTCTGAAAGTTAAGCAGCAAATAGGATTTAATTGAGTGTGTATTTAAATTATCTTGGATTTAAGCAATTCTATTTTTTCGCGTTCACTTTGCAATAATTGCTCATAAAGCTTTTTGTTTTCTTCAAACACTTCTACTAATTTATCAATAGGATTAAAGTTAAATGTACCATTGGTGCTCCAAGCGCCTGCGCCACTATTATCATTAAATGTATTGAAATAGTTAAAAATTGATTCTTCGGTAAAATTTTTAATGGCCTCACTTGTTATACCTAAGGCAACTGCAATTTTGTTTAAAGCTATATCCTCTACCTCGGCACTCTGCTCAATTTTAGAAATAGCTTGCTGACTAATGCCTAATTCGGTTGCCAACGTTTCCTGCTTCATTCCACGCAACTCACGGATCTTACTGATTTTTCTGCCGATATGTAAGGTTGGTTCTGCCATAAGTCAAATGTATTGTTAAAATGTAAATGTACAAAACAACGGCATTATTGTAAAGTACAATCGCCTATGGTTCGGTACGGTGATGTTTTGCTATTCTTTTGTTTGCCGGTTAATGGAGGCCGGTGTAAAAAGAGCATTATGAACAACGCGCCTTATGCACCCTGGGAACATTACCCTAAAAATCTTCGCCATTACGAAATTGAAAATCCAATGTCTGTAGTTGCTGATTTCTTTAGTGCCGATTCCGTAAACGGCCACGGCAAGCGATTGAAAGAATGGCGTTATTATGTAGTTAATGACGAGCATTACGATGAAAAACGTCACGGCCCAGGTACCCTGCTTTTTATATACGACCTCAATTTAAGGATTTTGGAAGCTATGTACCTGCTATTAGTCAATTACAAAAACTTCTCTTATCAGCGGAAACAGCTTACGGAGGAGCAATTGGAAGAAGAAAAGGAACAATGGGACTTCTATCCTAAAAACCTTTCCCTGAAAGAACAGCTTGAACCCTATAGAGCAGTTAAGAAAGTGTTCAAAAAAATCACCCCGCAAGAATACAGGGATCAGTTACATGAGTGGTCACACGTGGCACTTTACAATAACGCAGATGTTGAATCATTATATGCGGGAGAAGTTATTAATGTTTACGAAAACTTAATTAAGCTGTATTCGGCAGCATGGCTAATCTGCCAGCGTGAAGGCGGTTGTCCACAGCTAAAGCGTAGCAAGCTTGAAAGTAGCTTAACCGAAATATCCACCGAACCAATTGCGCTACGAACAATAAACCCCGAACCATCGGCAGCCGAAAAACTGGCTTTGGAGGAA
>JANYAB010000144.1 GCA_025355225.1 Bacteroidota bacterium | reverse complement strand
TTTAAATTAAATTTTCACTATGATCATTAATCTTTAAATTTGTGTAATGGAAAAGTATCTTGTTGTAATTGAGAAAGCAAAAAACAACTATTCAGCATTTTCTCCAGATGTTTGGGGTTGTGTGGCCACTGGTAAAACGGTAGAAGAGACATTATCGCAAATTAAAGAAGCCTTACAAATACATCTGGAAGCAATGACAAACGACGGTGAGGATATTCCAAAGGCGAAAGGTATCAGTCAGCATATTTCCGATGGGATATTCAAGTCAGGCGAAATCGCAGAGGAGTATTTCATAACAGAAGTGGACATAGCTGTCCCTCAGCATGCTTAAACTAAACCGAGTACATCATATTGCTATCATTTGCTTCGACTACCAACGATCCAAACATTTTTATAGCGAGGTACTCGGTTTAAAAATAGTGCGGGAGGTTTTTCGTGAAGAAAGAAACTCCTACAAGCTCGATCTGGAAGTTGCCGGGCAATACCAAATAGAGCTTTTCTCATTTCCGGATCCCGCTGCCCGGCCTTCGCGCCCTGAGGCTACCGGATTACGGCATTTAGCCTTTGAGGTAGATAATATTGAAGAAGCGATATTTCACATCCAGGAATGCAGCGTAGCTGTTGAGCCAATAAGGGTAGACGAATTTACCGGCAAGCGTTTTACCTTTTTCGCTGATCCGGATGGTTTGCCTATTGAGTTTTATGAAAAATAAATTGGCATTATGTCTGCCCCGGTTGGAAAGAGTTTAGTTGTGTTTTTCTTGCATAGCTAAAAAGCCCTCTGCTGAAAGATCTTCGTCTAATTCCTCCCAATGTATCCATCTTCCATTGCCCTTTATCTGGTAGTTATCTATTTGATTTTGTGTTCCCTTGCTTAGGTTTGGATAGCACTCGATAGGTGTTTCTATAACTTTTCCATCACTCATTTCAACGTAAATGTTATTATTGTTAAACCAAACCGATTTGATTGTAATCATTGTCTTATTTTTTAAAATACTCTTTCCAGCGTTTTTCAATTAGCTCTTCATTCTCTTCTATAATACTTTCGGCAAGTTTAATATCCTTATTTTTCATGCCACTATTACTAACAAGTGTTACAGGATTAATTTCGAATTTTGCATCACCGTCCGAATTTTCTATGTGTACGTGTATGGGTAGATGTTCATTACTAAAAAAGAAAAATCTAATACCAAACATCCTAAATAGTTCGGGCATATCTTATGTTTACAACAAATTTACGATTTTAATAACAATGTTCCATTTTAAACAATTCAGCGTTGATCAAAGCGGTTGTGCTATGAAGATCAATACGGATGGGGTATTGCTTGGCGCATTGGCGGAGGCAAATAATCCTAAAACAATTTTAGATATTGGAACAGGTACCGGGGTGATTGCTTTAATGCTGGCACAAAGGTTTAACCAGGCACTAATTGATGCTGTTGAAATTGACCCGATTGCTTCCCAAACAGCTTCAAATAATCTCAAAAATTCCTCATTTGATAAACGAATAGCCTTGTTTGCGCAAAGTTTTGAAGATTTTTTTAATGTGTTTCCCAACAGGCTGTATGACCTGATCGTATCAAACCCGCCGTTTTTTATCAACTCATTAAAATCGCCAAAGGCAAAAAAAGAGCTTGCCAAACATACTGACCACGATTTTTTTAAAAGGTTGATCGCACGTTTATCAAAGCATCTCACTATCGAAGGGGTTTGCCATTTAATATTGCCTATAGAAACTGCAGACCTGGTCAAAAAAACGGCATTGGAGAATGGCCTTTTTGTTAAAAAGACAACCAAAATCTATTCGTATAAAAATTCAGCAGCTCACCGGGAACTATTGGTGCTATCCCCGGATAAAACAAATATTAATGACGGTCAGTTTGTAATTTATGATGGTCCTAAGATATACAGCGAGCAATACCAGGAAGCTTTAAGAGATTTCTTTACCATATTTTAGCAGAGCCTTAGAAAAGGCTGATCTGCATGCTTTTATTTGGTTTTTCTCTAATTCCAATTAAGGAGGGTGGGTTCGCAAATTTATCCGTGGTAGGCACTGCGCCCTCAAAAGGGATCTCTGCGAAGACTTCCCAACGCCCGAACGAATCGAACGTTTCCCGTTGCAGCACCGTTAATTCCTTTATCCAAAAAGATTCAGCCCACTTAGCTTCTTTAAAGCCCGGCCAAAGTTTATCAAATGCTGGTTTATCAATGTTGCGTGCAACGGTGATATGGGGCACCAGGTAATTTTTTATGTGTAAATGTCTTTTAAGGATCTTAAACCATTCGGCGATAGCCGGTGTGGACGTGATCTTAGCATAAATGGTCCGGTATTCCTCGCCATGCTTAAAAAAATCAAAGCTGTTAATGGTGAGCAAAACGGGCGGTACTTGTTTAAAATGTTTTTTTAAACTTAATATTTCAGGTTCAGCCATAAAGGGTTTTTGCCTAACCAGGTTTTTAATGGAAATATGCGCCTTTGAATGCATGCTTTCATAAGAACCAATTATATGGGCGGCATCCAGTTTATGCTTCTTAATTATACCATTGACGTTTTCGGGTGGTGACAGCACCATCATATAATCTACATAACTTTTCATATCGCTTTTAGATCGGGATATAAATATACTAAAAATATTAGTATTAATCCAAATTTATTTTAATATTTGTGTATGAATGCCAAACGGTATATCGTCCATATCGACCTCGATTCGTTTTTTGTTTCGGTGGAGCGGAAGTTTCACCCGGAGCTGATCGGTAAGCCGGTAATTATAGGCGGCAATGCGGACAGGGGGGTGGTGGCATCCTGTAGTTACGAAGCGCGCAAATTTGGCGTGCATTCGGGTATGTCATCCCGCGAGGCCTTTAGGCTATGCCCCGATGCTATTTCGGTGCATGGCAACCACGCGCTGTATTCGGAAGCATCGAAGGAAGTTACCCAGATCATAGATGAAACGGTTCCCCTGTACCAAAAATCGTCCGTTGATGAGTTCTATATCGACCTAAGCGGTACCGAACGTTTTTACGACCCTTATAAACTGGCGTCGCAACTGCGGCAACGTATAATTAAAGAAACCGGCTTGCCCATTTCGTTCGGGATGGCCTCGGGCAAAACGATAGCCAAAATGGCCACCAACAGGGCAAAGCCCAACGGACAATTGTTTGTACCCCATGGCCACGAAATGGAGTTTTTAGCGCCATTGCCTATTTCGGCCATTCCGGGCCTGGGCGAAAGCACCGCCAAAAAGATCTACGCGTACGGCATTGAAAAAATAGGCGACCTGCAAAAGGTGGAACTGCGTTTTCTGGAAACCATATTCGGCAAAAATGGACGCTGGATATACGAAAAGGCCAGGGGCATCGATTACGGAGAGATTACCCCCCATTCCGACCGGAAATCTATATCGACAGAAAACACCTTTATGAACAATGTGTCAGACGAAAGGACACTCGAAAACATTCTGGTATCCATGACGGAGGAACTATCATCAAAACTGCGCCGCGAAAATAAGCTGGCCTCTTGCCTGGCCATCAAAATACGCTACGCCAATTTCGAGACCCATACCCAACAGGAGAAAATACCGCTAACAGCTGCCGAGCACATCCTGATACCCGGTATAAAAAACCTGCTAAAAAAAGCCTGGAACCAGCACCGTCCGGTACGCCTGATCGGCGTAAGGTTAAGCAATTTAGCCACCGGCAGCTACCAGATCAACTTGTTTGAAGACAATGAGCAGCAGATAAAACTTTACCAGGCCATGGATCAGATCAATTTTAAATTTGGCGATAAAACCATTTGCCGCGCCGCAGGCATGGAGATTGGAACGAGGAATTTTAACCCGTTTTTGAGGGATTGAGCGTCTGTTTATTGTCATGCTGAGGAACGAAGCATCTAACACCGAATGCTTAATGTAAAAAATAGGATTACCATGCGTCAATACAATTTCTATACCTACATACTTACAAATTACACAAGGAAAGTTCTATATACAGGAATAACCAACAACCTGGAGAGAAGATTGTACGAGCATTATTTTGGTTTAGATCAAAAAGAAAGCTTTACAAGCAAATACAAATGCTTTTACCTGGTTTGGTGTGAAAGATATCAATACGTTAACCATGCTATCGAAAGAGAAAAAGAAATTAAAGGATGGTTGAGAATCAAAAAAGTAGCATTGATTGAAGAAGAAAATCCGAACTGGATATTTCTGAATAATGATATAATGGAATGGCCGCCGGTATATTCTGAGTGATCCGGTTCTAACAGACCGTTGAAGCTTGGTGGAGGAGATGCTTCGTTCCTCAGCATGACAAATAGCGAAGAAGCATGGTAGAGAAGATGCTTCGTTCCTCAGCATGACAAATAGCAAAAAAGCTTGGTGGAAGAGATGCTTCGTTCCTCAGCATGACAAATAATTAAGCCTATCTGAGTTTAAAGCTGTCTCCTCACCAATATATCAGTTTGCTTATCGTTACCAACCCAAAAATGATGGGTGCCGACGGCCTTAAACCCGTTACGCTCATAAAACCGCATAGCCGCATGGTTATGCTCCCATACGCCGAGCCAGATGTATTGCAGTTGATCTTCAATCGCTTTATTGATAGCAAAATCCAATAGCTGATTGCCTATTTTTTTACCCTGCTGATCGGCCAATACATAAATACGGCTTACTTCAACACCCTTTGGGTCCTGGAATTCGGCTTGCGCATCGCGATAATTTAATTTGATATAACCCACAGCTTCGTCACCCAGCATGGCAAAGTAGAAAACGGCATCAGGATTGTTAATTTCCGATAATAACTGTTCGCGAGTAAACGCTACCGAGGTGTAGGCTTCAAAATCCTCGGGATTATTCACATGCTCAAAGGCATCATAAAATGTTTTCCTGCCCAAAGTAAGCAGGGTGTCAACATCAAACGGCAGGACTTTTTTTATTGTAACCATTCTAATTTGAAAATTTGAGAATGTGCCAATTTGAAAATTAAAAAAGAAATATTGAATAAAATTTTCAAATTTTCAAATCGCCAAATTTTTAAATTAAATCATTCAAATTGCCCCTGCAGACGTTCAAGCCTTTCGATCATTAAATTAAGCTTTTCCTCCTCGTTTTTGAAAATACGTTTCTTGTAATAAAGCGTTAAAAACAGGAACCAGATAACCGTTAGGCTATATATAGCTATTTTGCCATACACCGAAACATGACGAAGAACTTCTACAAAATACAGAGAGAGTCCTACGCTGATCAGCATTACAAACAGGTAATAGAACCAGCCGGCAATTTTAGCTCTGTTTTTTTGATATTCTTTAAGATCCTGCAAATAGTCAGTTGGATTTTGCGTGGCATCGTGCTTATTCAGGATGCGGTAATTGCGGATGATAAGCACCGCGTATAATAACATGGTGATCAGCATGATGAAGATACCCATATAGGTCATCCATGATTGGAATACAAAGAAAAATAGAATAACAAACGTGAGCACAAGCATAGCTGCCATAACCACAATACCCCAATATAATTGGCTGGTAATCCCCCGTATCCCTTTCTTAACCTGCTTCAGCGCTTCATCCACTGAAAGCTGATCCTGCTTTGGCTGTCCCTGCCAAACAGACATCAAATGCTCAAAGTCTTTCATAGTGGTTATATAATTCTGTTAATTTTTGTTTTATACGATAAATTTTCACCCTCAGGTTCCCTTCTGATATGCCTGATATATCTGCTATTTCGTGGTACGGGACCTCGTCCAGCACCATGGTAATAATAATCCTCTCCGATTCTTCCAACTTTGATATGCACTTATAAAGCAGCGCTACCTGCTCATTCTTCTCCGAATATTCCTCTTTCTCATTTTCAGCTATCTGTGGTGTTAGTTCATCCTTTGCCTGTCGTTTTTCAGACCGCAGGTAGGTAAGGCAGGTATTTACCGCAATGCGGTATATCCAGGTAGATATTTGCGCCTGGTTGCGAAATTTGTCTAGGTTTTGCCAAACTTTCAAAAAAGTTTCCTGCATAAGGTCGTTGGCAGCGTCATCATCGCCGGTATAACCATAGCACAGGTGGTATATTTTTTTTGAATTAGCTTCAAATATTTTCTTGAAGGCCGCTTCTTTAGTATCCAATTCAGTTAACTTTTGTGTTAGATAGTGAGGCGGTAAAAATGTTACAACAAGTAATCATTCATATTCAGCCATTTTAATTTTTCTTCTGCTTCACCCACCATATTGTTAAAATCCTGGCTATAATCAAACTGCAGATCTTCGTGTAATTTACCAATGGCATTGCGTATTTTATCAAACTGCCTGGTCAGTATCAGGCGCAATGGTTTGTACGACGATGCCCGCCTGTCGACGTATTGAATGTAGTTACGGCAAAAATTCATCAGCAATTCTATCTCTGCCTGTTTTGACCCGGTAAATTTAACGTATTTGCCGAGCAGCCTTAATATTTTTCGCAAACCCTTGGCAAACTGGTAATTGTTGTAAGGCAGCTGACTAAACATAAACCCGTTTTCGGCTATCAAGCTTTCAATAAACGCTTGTTCGTTATCGGCATCAAATAATAAATAAGCTACCAGTTCCTTATTTTCCTTTTTATAGCGCACAAGGCGCAGGCAAAGCTCAATCAATTGGCTGTTATCCAAATGAGGTAGCTCTTTCTTTATATCCTGCACACCATATATCTTTATACCCATACCAAACTTAAATATTTCAGCAAAATAGTAAATAGTTGTAGTTTCGCAATCCTATTGTAATATGCACAAAAGCAAACTAACCCTGTATATTTTTATAGCACTTATATTGGGTGTAGCAACAGGCTATGTTTACAATATTAAAGTTATTGATGCTTATAATAATAAAATATTCGTTGCCGAAGCTAATATAAAAACAATCGACGAGCGATTAGTTCTGTTAAAAGACAGTACTGTTGCAGAATACAGGCAATTAAAAACACTACGTACCGCACAAGCAAAAGTACGAACGGACGCCAATGCAAGCCGCGACGATAAGCTGGAAGGCTTTACCATCTTAAGCGATATTTTTTTGAGGTTGATCAAAATGATTGTTGCTCCACTGGTATTTACCACGCTGGTAGTTGGTGTAGCCAAAGTGGGTGATATTAACGCCGTAGGGCGCATTGGCGGTAAAACTTTGTTGTGGTTTCTGTGCGCTACCCTGGTTTCATTATTATTAGGCATGCTGCTGGTTAACCTCTTTAACCCCGGCGGTACGATGCATTTAGCGTTGCCGGATAGTAACTTGAACACAGATATTAAGAAGTCGGCGATCTCCCTGCGTGATTTTGTGGGCCATGTTGTTCCCAAAAGCTTCATAGAAGCAATGGCCAACAATGAGATCTTACAAATTGTAGTTTTCTCTTTGTTTTTTGGTGTGGCTACCGCTGGGATAGGCGAGAAGGGTGCGATTGTGATTAAGGCGATGGATGCCATTTCGCAGGTAATTTTAAAGATAACGGGATATGTAATGAAGCTGGCGCCAATAGCCGTTTTCGGCGCTATTACGGCTGTAGTTGCCAAAGAGGGGCTGGGTATTATATCTACTTACGCCACCTTTATTGGCGAGTTTTATTTTTCACTATTGCTGCTTTGGATCATCATTGTGGCGGCGGGGTATTTTGTACTACGCAAACGCGTATTTACCCTGGTAAATAATATTAAAGATGCCATGTTGGTAGCCTTTAGTACATCAACCAGTGAAGCTGCTTACCCGAGGGTGCTCATAGAACTGGAACGTTTTGGCTGCAATAATAAAATAGTAAGTTTTGTATTGCCTTTGGGTTACTCATTTAACTTGGACGGTTCCATGATGTACATGACTTTCGCCTCTTTATTCCTGGCGCAGGCCTATGGAATACACATGCCCTTATCGCATCAGCTTTCCATGCTGCTTGTTTTAATGCTGACCAGTAAGGGAGTAGCCGGCGTACCACGTGCCTCGCTGGTAGTTATTGCCGGTACGATGGCCATGTTTAATATTCCGGAAGCGGGACTTGCCTTGTTGATAGGCATCGATCCTTTGTTGGATATGGGTCGTTCGGCAACCAATGTATTAGGCAATGTGATGGCAACGGCAGTGGTGAGCAAATGGGAAAAAGAACTGAATTAACTAATTTCGGAATTCGGATTTTCGATTTCGGATTTAAAATAAGCAAATTAATTATGATTAAAGGTTCCAAACGTTTAAAAACTTATTTTTGTAGCCGCCCTTTTGCATAGTTCGGAGATTGCTTCGTACCTCGCAATGACGGCGAATTTTAATCGCTAATTCACTAACTCACTAATTCACTAATTAAAAATGTCTGATCGTTCCAAAAAAATATTTTTATTCTTATGTATCACGGTGCCATTCCTGGCTTATTGCATTTATTATTATAGCCACATGATAAAGAATGCGCCTTATAAATTCAGTGAGTTCCAATCTATTGTTTTTGAATATGGGCCGGGCGATAGCCTTGTAAATAAATATAATTCGAAAACAGGGGATTACGAATATATGAACACCCGTGATTCGGTGGTTAAAATGCATTTGCATCTTAATAAAGACGAACTGCTTTATCTGCACCGGAAAGCTGCTGACCTGGGTTTCTGGGATTTTCCTGCTGTGGAAATGGGAGATACCACGCTAAAGCGCAAAGGAACGAAGCCACCAAGGTATTTGATTGAGTTTAACTACAAGCGAAAAAGCAAGAAGGTGATCTTTGATGCTTCATTTGACGGCGACCCTAAATTAAGGGATGCCAACGAACAATTGATCAAAGAAATTGAGAAGGTTTTGTCGGATGCGGAAGGAAAACAGAAAAATTAATTGGGTGTTGTTATTTGCATTTTGAATTCCTATATTTGCACCTCAAATTTTAAAACATAATTAATAACAATGTACGCAATAGTAAGTATAGCCGGACAGCAATTTAAGGTTGCAAAAGACCAGCAACTCTTTGTACACCGTTTACAGGGAGAAGAAGGCGCTAGTATTGAATTTGACAGTGTGTTATTAGCAGAAAACGAAGGTAAGTTCAAATTGGGATCCGATTTGAAAGGCGCTAAAGTATCAGCTAAGATCGTGTCTCATTTAAAGGGTGATAAAGTAATTATCTTCAAAAAGAAAAGAAGAAAAGGTTACAAAAAGAAAAATGGCCACCGCCAGCAATTCACTAAGATCGAGATCACAGGGATCACATTATAATTAAGGTTTTAAACGGGCCGATTTATTTCGGCTATAAAAAATATAAGAAATGGCACACAAAAAAGGGGCCGGTAGCTCAAGAAACGGCCGCGAGTCACATAGCAAGCGTTTAGGTATCAAAATTTTCGGTGGTCAGCCAGCTATTGCAGGTAACATCATCGTTCGTCAGCGTGGTACCCCGCACAACCCGGGCCTGAATGTAGGTATCGGTAAAGATCATACACTGTTTGCTTTAGCAGACGGAACGGTAGTTTTCAAAAAGAAAGCTGATAACCGTTCATATGTTTCAGTAATACCTTTCGAAACTGAAGCTGTTGCTGAAGTGCCTGCAGCAAAACCAGCGGTAAAGGCTGAAAAGAAAGTCGTAGAAGCAAAAGCACCTGTTGCAGAAGTAGTTGAAAAAGCTCCAGCGAATGCAAAGGCATCTGTTGCTGAAGTAGTTGAAGAAACAACTGTTGCAGAAGCAAAAACTCCTGCTGCTGAAGTAGTTGAAGAAGCACCTGTTGCTGAAGCACCAAAAGCAAAGAAAGTAGCAGCACCAAAGGCTGCGAAGGCTGATGATGCTGAAGAAGCCGCAGCTGAGTAAGTTTAGAATAAAGATATTAAATCGGAGAGCCTGTATGTAAATGCAGGCTCTTTTATTTTTTATAGGTACTGTCCGGAATGGGCAAATTACTACTTTTCACCGGTAGTCAGGTCTATGTTAATGGGGACGTTATACCGGCACCTCACCACATATCCATTTTGTATTGCAGGCTTCCATTTGGGACACATCTTAAGCATACCTATGACATCTTTATAAAAAGGCGAGCTGGCATCTTCTTCCGATAATTTTGGGCCAAAACCATTGGACGATACTTTAACATTGCTCAAGTTTCCATTTTTCTCTACAATAAAGCTGATGAAAATTTTAGTTGTAATATTTTTAGTCGGGGCAAAATTTTTATATTGAAGATTCTTGGCTAAGTAGGCGTAAAACTTTTCAATGCCGCCCGGAAATTCAGGTTCATGCTCAACTAATGTAAAAATCAGCGTATCAGCCCTTAACCCTTTTAGTGTATCCGTTGTTTGTGCCTTCACCAGGGAAAAAACAACAAGCAGGAAGATCGTAAGAAAGATAGGTTTCCTCATGTGATTTAACACTTATCAATTCGCTAATGAAAAATTGACAGGCATAGTATATTGTACGCGCACCGCTACGCCATTCTGCATACCAGGTTCCCATTTTGGCGGACTTTTTACCAAGCGGAGTGCTTCAGCATCTGTTTCAGATGACAGACTTCTTACAACTTTAATATCGCTCAAATTACCATCTCGTTCAACAACAAAAGTAAGAAAAACCTTACCCTGAATATTGTTTTGACGAGCTTCTGTAGGGTACTTTAAATTTTGCGTCAGGAACTTATAAAAACCGTCTATTCCTCCGGGGAACCGCGGATCTTTTTCAACTGCTGTAAATATTTTCTTTTCGAAAGGTACGTTCGTCATCGAATCTGTTAAATGACTCTGCAACTCCGGTGGAGGTAATTTAAAATTTATTAGTACGGTGAATTGTACTCTTACCGGCCTTCCGTTTTGTATACCCGGAGACCAATTTGGGGAGTTTTTCATAACCCTAATGGCTTCAGCATCAATATCAGGCGATACTCCTCTTAATATTTTGATTTGACTTAGAGAGCCATCTCCTTCAACTACAAAAGTAACAAATACCTTACCCTCGAGTTTTTTCTTATATGCCTCAGCAGGGTATTGGGTATATTTTTGCAGGTACGCATAAAATTTATCCAGACCACCTTTATAGCTGGGATCTTTTTCAACTGCTGTAAAGATTTTATTGGAATCGCCTGCTGATGTTTCAGTTTGCTGTGCTTTTGCAGAGGAAAAAATAACAAGTAATGCAATTGCTATAAGGATTGGTTTCATAATCTATTCTATAATTATCTTTTTAATATAAAAAACCTCGGGATCAATTACCGGCATGGTTTTGCTGTCGACCTTTAAACCCTTGCTATCAATTATCATTCGTTTTGCTCCGCTGTCTGTTGCTGTATCAATGGGTAGGGGTATAGCTATATTTTGCAATTGTACCAGGTATTTGTTGCCAGGCAGCTTCTGAATATGTACTTCCAACTTATTGATGGTTCGTAAGTACAAGTCGAATAATGGCTTTAAATCACGACCGGCTTCATGGCTAAAAAATTGTTCCACTTCGTCGGTACTTACCAGGTTATCATACGTGTATTTCGGACTGGTGACAAACTTTTTCAATGCGGGGAAAAACAGGCTGTCACCCATCACATAACGCAGGGTGTGCATAAAGAAAGCGCCTTTTGAATAGATATCGTCAATGTAAGCTGCATCTTCATCCATATCCGGACGCTGTACAACAGGAATTTTATTTTTGATGCCGAAAATGCTTCGCTGGAATATCTTATTATAGGCCGCTTCACCTTCAAATTCCCGGGTATATAATGCGTCACCGAACGAACAGATGCCCTCGTGTATCCAGTAATCGGCCCAGTCCTTTGCGGTTACTTTGTTGCCCCACCATTCGTGACCGAATTCATGGTGCATCAGCCAGTCGTAATCTTCACCGCCAATTTTGGTATAACGGAACTTATTGCCGTAGGCAACCATAGTTTGATGTTCCATTCCCAGATGCGGTGTTTCTACCATGCCGATCTTTTCCTTCGCGAAAGGGTACTCGCCAAAATATTTTTCCTGCTCATGAATGGTTTTTACAAATACATCCAGGAAATGTTCAGCCTTATCAGCATGTTCGTTCAATACATAAAACTGTATCGTGGCCTTGTGACCGTCGACCGTGGTATATGGCCGGTTGAATACCCTATAATCGCCAACGTTAAAGAGGATGCTGTAATTGTTAATGGTATAATTTGTTTTCCAGTGATAAGTGGCTGTACTGCCATGTTTTGTTACATTTTGCAGCAAGCCGGGGCCTGCAACTACAAGGTCTTTGGGTACAGTAATAAGCAGATCAACCCCTTCATTGGGTTCGTCGGATGGGTGATCCTTGCAAGGGAAATACAGTTTACCGCCAGCTCCTTCGGCTGTGATCGCCATCCATTGGTGCCCCGTAGAATCTTTTGTCCAGGTAAACCCATCATCCCATGGCGGACGACGGGCCACATGCGGTTTGCCGCCATAGAAAACTTTCACACTTGCCTTGCCGGCAGGCAGTTCTTTATCCAGGTGAATGGTGATGAGGTTATCCTTGTGATCGAACGGTTGTTTACTGCCATTAACTAATACACCTTGTACATTAAGTGAATCGAGCAGGTCGAAAAGCAGCACACTGGTGGGTTTAGCCATAATGACATCGATGACGGTATATCCCCCGATGGATCGTTGGTTAAAATCCACATTTAAGGCAATAGTGTAATGCCTTACATCCATAATGGCTTGTTCAGGCTTTAGCTTGCCGCCTGAAGTGAGGGTTTGGGCGTTTGAGGTTGTTATTGACGCAAGTAGCAGCCAAAAAAGAAAAAGCTTCTTCATTCTCTAAATATACCTAATTCTCCCTCACCATTAACCCGTCAGCAAAGTCGCGCAGGTATTGTTTATGCCCATCGGGCAGGTTAATGGCATCCAGCGCCATGAACGCCTTATCGGCGTAGGCTTGCATTGCATCTTCGGCATATAGTCTTACCTGCAACTCGTTGTATATTTTTGTAACAGCCGCTATTTTCTCCTTTTGATCGGATTGGCCCGCATTAAGCCATTTGTGTAATTCTTTCGCTTGTTGCTTATCGGCCAGTTCTAATGCTTTGATCAGTAAAAAGGTTTTTTTGTTGGATATGATATCACCGCCAACCACTTTGCCAAACTTTTCGGGATTACCAAATACATCCAAAATATCATCCTGCAACTGGAAGGCAATACCTAAATGTTCGCCAAAATTTCTCATTAGAGTAGCATCGGCTGAACATGCTCCACCGATGATAGCGCCAATTTTTAAGGCCCCGCCTAATACAACTGCTGTTTTCAGGCGGATCATGGTAATATACTCATCGATGTTCACATTGTTACGGGTCTCAAACTCCATGTCTATCTGCTGGCCCTCACATACGCCAACAGCCGTTTCGTTAAATATATCGAGTATTTGCCGCAATATACGGTCGTCAACCTGCATCATTAATTTATACCCTTCTATCAGCATCACATCGCCCGACAGGATACCTACGTTGCTGTTCCAACGCTCATGTACGGTGATCTTTCCACGGCGAAGCGGCGCATTGTCCATAATGTCATCATGCATCAGTGTGAAGTTGTGAAATACTTCTATGGCCAAAGCCGGCGAGATAGCGCGTTTAACATCACCTCCAAACAGATCGCAGGCCATTAAGAGCAAAGCGGGACGCATGCGCTTTCCCCCAAGGGATAAAATATATTTTATAGGTTCATATAATTCTGCCGGGTAAAGCGGGAAGGCAAGCTTGTTCACCTCATCACTGATTATGGCCTGTAGATCGGTAATTTGTTTCATTTAGTTTATTGGTTGATTAGGTTGATTAAGTTGAATAAGTTAATTAAGTGAATAGTCAAAAACCCAATCAACTACTCACCTAATCAACCTAATCAACTATTCCTGTATTAACGAGAAATCGATCTGCTTCTTCGTCAGGTCGACATTTTTAACTTTGATCCGCACCTCATCGCCTAAGCTGTAAACCTTCTTTTTACGTTGACCAATGATGGCATAGTTTTTCTCGTCGAGCGTATAAAAATCGTCAGATATATCCCGCAAGCGTATCATGCCCTCGCATTTATTTTCTATAATTTCTACATACATACCCCATTCAGTAACGCCCGAAATAATGCCGGTAAATATAACACCAATCTGGTCTTTGAGGTATTCGGCCTGTTTGTATTTTACAGATGAACGTTCTGCATCTGCAGCTTTTTTTTCCATTTGCGAAGAATGCTGGCAAAGCTTTTCGTAATGATCAGCATTTACAGACTCGCCTCCATTAAGATAATGGAACAACAAACGGTGCACCATCACATCGGGATACCTGCGGATAGGAGAGGTAAAGTGCGTATAATGATCAAACGCCAGGCCGTAATGACTACTGCTTTTGGTTGTGTAAACGGCTTTTGCCATAGACCGGATAGCCAGTTGGGTTAACACGTTCTGTTCTTTTTTGCCTTCCACATCTTCCATTAAATAGTTGAGGGATTTAGCTGTCTCCTTGTCGGATTTGGTGTTGATACGATAACCAAACCTTGCCGCAAACTGCGCAAAGCTGGCCAGGGCATCGGGTTTTGGCGAATCGTGCACGCGGTATACAAAAGTGTATTTATGCTTGCCTTTACCTTTTTTGCTTACATATTCGGCCACTTTGCGGTTGGCCAGCAGCATAAAATCCTCAATCAGTTTATGAGCATCTTTGCGTTCCTTCACGTAAACGCCAGTAGGTTTGCCCCGTTCATCAAGCTTAAACTTTACTTCGGTGGTTTCGAAGCTAATGGCGCCCTGTTTGAATTTCTCCTCGCGAAGTTTATAAGCAAGATCATTCAGTTTTAATATTTCTCTGTCGTAAGTCCCTGCTTTGTTTTCAATCACCTCCTGTACGTCTTCATAAGCGAAGCGTTTGTCGGAATGAATAATGGTTTTGCCGAACCATTCCTCGATAATACGTGCCTCTTCATCCATTTCGAATACAGCGGAAAAGCAAAGCTTGTCTTCATTTGGCCGCAATGAACATAATCCATTGGACAACCTTTCGGGAAGCATGGGTATCACCCTATCAACCAGGTAAACTGATGTACCCCGTTCTAAAGCCTCCTTATCTAAAGCGGAATCAGGTTTGATATAATGTGCAACATCAGCAATGTGGACACCTACTTCGTAATGGCCATTTGGTAGGTACTTGAAAGATATCGCATCATCAAAATCCTTAGCATCGAAAGGGTCAATAGTAAAAGTTAACACCTCCCTGAAGTCGCGTCTTCGGGCAATTTCTTCGGCAGAAATCGTATCGGAGATTTCTTCCGATTCGTGCTCAACTTCGGCAGGAAAAGACAATGGAAAGCCATATTCTGCAAGGATGGCGTTCATTTCGGTATCGTTCTCGCCCTGAACACCCAAAATATGTTTAATTCGCCCGATTGGATTTTTAGCATCAGGTGGCCAGTCTGTAATTTCTGCAATCGCTTTTATCCCGTTCTTTGCGCCATTTAGTTCACTGATCGGAATAAAAATATCGTGCATCATCTTGCGGTCGTCGGGCACGAAAAATGCGAAACGCTCCGAGAGTTTTACAATACCCGTAAATTCTATTTTGGCGCGCTGCAATATTTCTATTACTTCACCTTCCTTACGCGAACCTTTACTCTTGGCGTAAACATAAACTTTAACACGGTCGCCATTTAATGCGTTACGCAGTTTGCGGGGAGCAACAAATATATCGGTCTCAGCTTCATCGTCGGTAACAATAAATGCCGAGCCGTCATTGGTAAGATCAACCTTGCCTTCAATAAATGTTTTTAATACCAGTAATTGAAATTTACCGGGAGACAACTCCTTTAAAACATTTTTTTTTGCTTCTTCTCTTAATATTTCGAGTATAATTCCCCGGGATTCCGGGTCAAGAACATTTAGTTTAGCTGAAACCTGTTTGTAATTTAATGGCGTATTGCCATTCTGCTCAAATATACCCAGCACCATTTGTGTAAGTACCTGTTTGATAGCCGAGCTTTTATTGCTTTTAGACATGAATGGAATTTAATTGTGCTAAGGTACGCTAATAAGTTTTAAGTTCTAAGTCTTGAGTCCTATTTGGGGATGGGTTTAGCTATATGAAGTCATCATTTTTTGTTAGTTTATACTTAAGACTAAAGACTTAGAACTTAAGACTTTGAACCAGGTATAGAATCGATCAACCTCCTTGTATATTCCATTTTGGGGTGGTAATAAATCTCATCGGGATCACCGGTTTCGATGATCTCGCCTTTGTTCATCACCATTATACGGTCGGAAATATGTTTGATTACAGAAAGATCGTGCGAAATGAAGATGTAGGTAAGGTTAAATTCTTGCTGTAATTCGCGGATCAGGTTTAATACTTGGGCTTGTACGGACACGTCCAGAGCCGATACAGATTCATCGCAGATGATGAATTTGGGCCTTAAGGCAAGCGCCCTCGCAATTACTATCCGCTGGCGCTGGCCACCGGAAAATTCATGTGGGTAGCGATTAAAATATTCTAGCGGAAGATTCACCTTTTCGAGCAGTTCCAATACCTTTTTTCTGCGTTTGGTATTGTTTTCATACAACTGGTGAACTAATAACGGTTCCATTAATGAGTCGCCGACGGTAAGGCGAGGATTTAAAGAGGAGTAGGGATCCTGGAAAATGATCTGTATATCGCGCCTCATAGTGCGCATGTCGCGTTTGTTCAGTTTACGCAGATCGGTATTCTCAAAATTAACCCCACCCGAAGTGGGTTCTATCAGTCTTAAAATACTCCGGCCCAAAGTGGATTTCCCGCAACCTGATTCACCTACCAATCCCAATGTTTCACCGGGATAAACATCGAAACTAACTTTATTTACTGCTTTAACTACTTCTTTCTGTTTTGCAAAAAAACCTGTACCAACAGGGAACCAGGTGGAGAGTTCATTGATCTTTAATATGGGCTGCTGCGCGTACAGTTTCTTTTTTCTCTCCTTTATTTCTGAAACCGCATAGACATATCTTTCCCTTATACTCTTAACAGATACCTCATTATTAGCGGCATCCAGAAAATCGGCTATAATTGGCAGCTTCTTTAAATGAAGGTCGGGTGCCGGTCGGCATGCCAGTAATCCCCGGGTATAAGGGTGTTTGGGATCAGAAAATATAGTTTTGGTGAGGGCCTGTTCAACAATTTCGCCTTTATACATTACGACAACCCGGTCGGCTATCTCGCTTACTACACCGAGGTCGTGCGAAATAAATATTAAACTCATATTACGTTCGGCTTTAAGCCTTAGTAATAGCTCCATAATGGTTTTTTGTACGGTTACATCAAGCGCAGTAGTGGGTTCATCAGCAATCAGTATTTCGGGATCACAGGACAAAGCCATCGCGATCATCACCCTTTGTTTTTGTCCGCCTGATATTTGATGCGGATAGCTACTAAAAATTGCTTCTGGTCGCGGCAACTGTACTTCATTAAAAAGATCAATTGCCTTTTTCTTTGCCTGGTTTCTATTTAGACCCAAATGAAGCTGAATGGCTTCTGTAACCTGGTAACCACAGGTAAGAACTGGATTAAGCGAAGTCATCGGTTCCTGGAAGATCATCGCTATGCGATTGCCGCGTATATCGCGCATCCCCTCTTCGGGCAATTGAAGAATATTTATGTTATTGAATAATACTTCACCGCCGATCACTGTATTGTTTGAACTAAGCAAGCGCATAATAGCCAGAGACGTAACCGACTTGCCCGAGCCCGATTCGCCCACAATACCGATGGTTTCGCCGCGCTTTAAGTTAAAGGAACTGTCGCTGACGGCTTCAACCAGGCCGTTTTGCCTTTTAAACTGAACTTTTAGATTATTTACCTGCAGCATTATTGTCCGATCAGCGTAATACAATCATCACTTATTAACTCTTCTCCACGGTAACGGCGGATAAGCTGCGCGGTAGCCACCACATCCTTTTGACAATAAGCAGCTATCCGTTCCAGATCATCTTCAACCCAGTATACGTAGCCAACCATGCTTCCATCGATATCATCCTTAGGGGTGGGGATATTAAAAATAGAGGTGAGCAGGCTTAAAGATGTATAATTTTTGTAGTCGCCAAATTTCCAAAGCTCCATGGTATCCAGTTGGTTTATTTCCCAGGGCTTTTTGCCGGATATTTCTAATTGAGGAGGGAATTTAATGTTGTTAACCAACATCCGGCGGCAGATATAAGGAAAATCAAATTCCTTACCATTATGGGCACAAAGAATAATGCTTGTTGGCTGTGAATGAAGCATATCCGCAAAGTTGGTCAGTAGTTCAGCCTCATCATGCGAGGTGTAGGATTTCACCCTAAACCCGGTATTTTTACCTTTCGTAAAAATGCCGACAGATATACAAATGATCTTGCCGAATTCGGCCCATATACCCGCACGTTCATAAAAAGCTTCTGGCGTTTCCTCTTTACGCTGGTATTGGGTTTTATGCTCCCACAGTTTTTGCATATGCTCAGGCAATTGATCGTGACTGCTGTATTGGGGCACAGTCTCGATATCGATCACCATAAAATTTTGCAGGTCATATTGTTCAAGCATCGCAATGTGTTTTATTCAGCACCAAGATAATGATTTTTCAGTTTACAGTTAAGAGGGTGCAGATCGCCTATTTCTGGTTATCAACTATGAACCAACAGGTAAATGCACTTCCGCTATCATACAGCGGGCGCTGCCGCCGCCATTGCTTTCAATGGTGCTGATATCAGCGTATAGCAATTTGCAGTATTTTTCGAGCGTTATTTTCTGATCTTTATTTAGCGACTGATAGGCATTTTGCGACATTACCAATAAACTGTCGCCTGCTTTGTTTTTCAGCTCCAGCATATTTCCTGCAAACTGGTTCATTTGCGCAAATGAAATAGATACAATTTCCTTTTGTGTTTTATTTAATGAACTAATAACCCCATTTTTCTCTTTTTCATCAGTAATACTACCCAGGCAAATTACAGCGAATTTGCTGCCGATACACATCAATACATTGGTATGGTAGATCGCTGTACCATTTTCATCAACCGCATGGAAATGAACCGGCATATATCCACTTTGTTCGCAGAATAGTTGCAATACCTCACCGTCAGTTCTTGGCGAAAGACAGGCGTAAGCTATTTTATTTTCGCGGTCGAGCACCATGCTGCCGGTACCTTCCAGGAATTTTTTTTCATGCTCAAAACGACTCAAATCGATCACATGCTTTATCTTAAACTCGTCCTCCAACTGCATAACAATATCTTCCCTCCGTTCGAGGCGGCGGTTTTCGGCCAACATGGGGTATAAGAACACCGTGCCATCACTATGAAATGATACCCAGTTATTTGGAAATATTGAATCGGGGGTATGTGGCTCGTGGGTATCGTCTACAACGATTACTTCAACGCCGTTCTCCTCCAATAGCTGTACCAGCTTATCAAATTCACGCAAAGCTTTATCCTGTACCTGCTGTTGTGCAGCTTCCGGATTTTGAAAAGCATTACTGGCAGCTGTTTGCGCATTAAACCCGAAGTTTACCGGGCGGATCATTAATATAGTTGAGGTAGTTTGGTTATTCATAGTTGATAGTTTTTTTTTGTCTGAACCATGATTCTTAGGATTTAAGGATTACCTTGATATTTATTCCAATCAATTCTGTTAATCCTTTTTAATCTTTAAATCGTGTCAATCTTTAAATCGTGTTCAGACAACCTTATCTCTAAAAAGCGGCATGCTCATACAATGAAAGCCACCGCGCGCACGCGAAAGCTCCGACGATGGCATCAGTATCAGCGTATTCTTCATCTCCTGCGGATCGATCTCATTATTTTCGAATTTTTGAAGTAATTCGGCGACCTTTACTATTTCAAAGCCTTTTTTCTTAAAAGCCTCAACTGTTTTGTCATTACGATCATATCCCAAAACCACGCCTTCTTTTACTGCCAGCAGGTTGCAAGAATCTGTCCATTGTTCCCGTGCATCGTATGGAAATGTATCGTTGCCAGAATAAATGAATTTGGTTTTTTTATTGCTTTGCAAATCATTCTCACTAATGTCAGTCAGCAATTGTTCAAGGCTGTTAAATAAATGAGGCTTTGATTTCCCCTTTTCAAATTGCACTATTTCTGGCTTTTCTTTTGATTTTTTATCAGCGAACCACCCGATAGCATCAGCTTCGCCAGCAGGGGCTTCCAGGACGGAGAGCGAACGTAAAAGCACCCAAACATTGCGCTTAACCTGGGTAAATACCGTATCAATGTGCATGTAGTCGCGTTTATGCGGTATTTTAACAATGGTTACTTTTTTAACCACATCGTTTTCAAACAATAGTTTCATGGCCTGGTTGGCACCGCTTACCGAAGTGCGTTCGCTGCAGCCGATGACTACGTGCTGCGGGCTTACCATCATCACATCCCCGCCTTCGAGCGTTGTTTTTTCGTCATGCTCTTCGCCGGGGCGTAAAAAATGCTGCACTGTTTCGCGTATTTCCAAAACATTGTCCCTATACGCAGCAAATAATGGATGGTTAAAAAAAATGTACCTGGCCAGTAAAGTCTCGCGCGAACGGGCTTTTTTAGCAGGCTTATTGAGCAGCATATAATTGTTGATGGCAATCCCGATATCCCTTGAGAAAATAAGATTTGGGATTGGAGCAAAGATCATCTCATCATTTGAAATGGAGCCTGAAATGAATATTTTAGCCAATTCTACCGGAGTAATATCGATTAGCTTTTGCTGTAACCGGTAAGTGCAGTTTTCAATCGCGCAAACTGATGCTACCAGTTTTTTTCGGATATCATCTTCTTTTAAGATGTCGGCAAGCAGGCTTTGCAGTTCTACCACTTTGTTAGAAGCATGGAAATCCGTATTATCAGGCTTGAAAAACGAACGATCGCTTTCCTCTGAATCGATATGTTGAAGTTTACCCTTTATTTTAGCGGGGTCGAGAAAGTACATCAATAGCTTTACGTAGTAATCGTACTCATTTTTACGCATGGTATCCAGGTGTACAATATCTTCGAACAGCCAATCCTGTGCTTTTGACGGGACAACCTTACCTAATCCGCTATCCGGGCTGTGGATCAATAAGCAACGCAGGTCGCCAATTTCGGAAGTTACATCGATCTTGAAATCGTTAGTATTATTATTTATCATAAAGTATTAAAACAGCACAAATCTACCCAGAATTATCTACATAATTAATTGCGCGGGGGTTGCAGCATTTTAATTAATTTTGGCGGATGGATTTTCTTACTGAAGCGGCTGTAAAGGCCGTTAAAACCTTATATCAAACCGACCTAAATGCCGCCGACGTCAGTTTGCAGCCAACCCGTAAAGAATTTGAGGGGCAGGTTACTATCGTTACCTTTCCACTTACCAAGTTTTCGCGTAAATCACCCGAGCAAACAGGTAATGAAATAGGAGCATTCCTGGAAAAAGAAGTTGAAGTAATTTCAGGATTTAATGTGATCAAAGGATTCCTGAATATCTCATTATCAGATTCATACTGGATAAATAAGTTATATACTGAAATATTAACTGATAATTTCGCCGAATTTAAACCAAACGGCAAAAAGGTTATGGTTGAATATTCGTCGCCAAACACCAATAAACCATTGCATTTGGGGCATGTGCGTAATAATCTATTGGGATATTCTGTCGCGGAGATATTAAAGGCGAATGGATATGAAGTTATCAAAGCCAATTTGGTTAATGACAGGGGGATACATATCTGCAAATCTATGTTGGCCTGGTTGCGTTTTGGAAACGGGGAGACACCTGAATCGACAGGTGAAAAAGGCGATCATCTCGTCGGTAGGTATTATGTACTGTTTGATAAGGAATATAAAAAACAGATAGAAGCGTTAAAGTTAGAAGGCCACACCGAGGAAGAAGCCAAAAAAAGAGCCCCCATTATTAAAGAAGCGCAGGAAATGCTGCTAAGATGGGAAGCAGGCGACCAGGATGTGATCAGTCTATGGAAAACAATGAACCTTTGGGTTTATGATGGTTTTGGTAAAACTTATAAGGCGTTGGGTGTTGATTTCGATCAATTCTATTATGAATCCAACACTTACTTGTTAGGGAAAGATATAGTTGATGAAGGACTGCAAAAAGGTGTCTTCTTTAAAAAAGAAGATGGTTCTGTTTGGATAGATCTTACTCCTGATGGTTTAGACGAGAAGCTGGTTTTACGCGCTGACGGTACCTCTGTTTACATGACGCAGGACCTTGGTACGGCCCAGCTAAAATATGACGATTTCCAGATGGATGAGTCCATCTATGTAGTTGGTAACGAGCAGGATTACCATTTTAAAGTATTGTTTTTGATATTGCAAAAATTGGGTAAGCAATGGGCTAAAGGATTATATCATTTATCTTATGGTATGGTCGACCTACCATCCGGAAAAATGAAATCGCGCGAGGGAACGGTAGTGGATGCTGATGACCTGATCAACGAAATGGAGCAAACCGCAAAAGAGGTGACAGAAGCGTTAGGGAAAGTTGTTGAATACAGCGAGGAAGAAAAGCAGCATTTATATCATACTATAGGCATGGGCGCATTAAAATACTTCCTGTTAAAAGTCGATCCAAAAAAACGATTATTGTTTGATCCCAATGAATCAGTAGACTTCCAGGGACATACCGGCCCATTTATACAATATACCCATGCACGTATCCGGTCGGTACTAAGTAAAGCAGAACCAATCGAAAGTAAGAAAACAAATCTGCAATCCCTGTTTCCTGAAGAACGTGATTTGATCCTGGTATTGACTCAGTTTCCAGAAACTATCTCGTTGGCAGCTGAGGGCCATAGCCCAGCCATAGTTGCTAATTATGTTTACGAGGTGGCTAAAGCTTTCAATAAGTTTTACCACGAGAAATCGATATTACAGGCCGAGGATGAGATAACTAAACAATTTCGTTTACAGCTTTCCGCAGCATCAGCGAGGGTAATTAACAAAGCCATGCGCTTGCTGGGTATTGAAGTACCGGAGCGGATGTAAAGCCCCAACCCCCTAACCCCCTGAAGGGGGAATAATGAAGCACAAAAAAGCCTTTAACTTATGCAGTTAAAGGCTTTTTCATTTTATTTCCCCTTCAGAGGGTCAGGAGGCTCTACCTCCAGCGCCCCCGGTGCCAGGCATAACCGCGGGAGCCATGATACCATGAACCGCGCACCCAGGTACGGCCAG